>DATGFS010000033.1 GCA_035308905.1 bacterium
GCCGGATTCATATCGGATCTCGCGATCGTAGACTTGTTGTTCAACGAGGGGCCGGGGAGCCTCGCGGCGCTCAAGCGATGCCGAGCCGAAAGTCGGGCGGTGACCGCGTGATGCGGCGAATGCGGAATGCAGTGGCGCGGCGCGCGGCGCTCGCCGCGGCTGCCGTGATCGGGATCGCATGGACGGGCTCGGTTGTGCGGGGCGCTCCCTCCGCGGGTCCGGGCGAGCCGAAGCTGCAGTTCGTGAAGACCGTGCTGACGTGGCACGGCAACGCGGCGCATCTGGTCTGGAGCGACGACGGCAAGACGCTGTTCCTAGCCAATGAAGAGGGCCGGATGTCCGCCGTGAAAATCGACACGTCGAATCCGATGAAGCCGCGCATCGCGGCCACGAACGACGCCGGCAATTTCCTGTGGGCCGCCGATCAGCGGAATGGTGTGCTGGTCTTTCACTCGTCGGTAAACGAAGGGACCCTCCGGCTCGACCCCCGCACGTTCGCGTCGCTATGGAACATCAAGTTGGGCCACAGCCACGCGATCGCAACCGACGGAACCCGCATCTTCCAGCCGCTGGAGGGTAACCTCGGCGCGCTCGTGGTGCTGGGGACCGACGGGAAGGAACTCAGCCGCGTGGCCGCCCCGAACGCCTGGCCCGGCGTGTACGGCGCAGTGTACGACGCCGCCACGAAGCGGCTGTACATCTCGGTCACGCGGGATCCGAAGGACGATACCGCCTCCACCGCGGGCATCTACATCTACGAGGTGGGCGGCGCCGCGCCCGCGTTCCGGGGCCGCATTCCGGGAACGGCCGGAGAGGTTGCCGTGCACGGGCCTCGGGTATGGATCTCCCGCGGCGATGTGCTGGAAGTCTGGAACGTCGCCAACGCGCAGCATCCGCAGCAGGTGGGGTCCTGGGAAGCGCAGGTCGACCGCGGCCCCGGCGGCGCGCCCATCCTGATGGTGCCCGGCGCGGTGGCGGTGAACGCCACAGGGACCCGGTTGTACGCGGCCTACACCTCGGTGTCCGCGAGGGTGGGGCGCGGCGCGCCAGGGTCCGGCGCCCAAGTGTTTCCCGATGCGCCCGCGGGCTTTCTGATCTTCGACGTCAGCGGGAGCACGCCCGCGCTGATCACCAGCGAGGCGTGGCAGTATGATGGTCCCTATTACATGATGCCGCTGGCCGTGGCGTTGTCCCCGGGCGGAAGCACGCTCGCGGTCTCGTACTGGCGGTACGGCGTGCGGCTGTTCGGGGTGGCGCGGGATTCGATCGTCTCGCTTGGGAGGCAGGCGACGACCGGTGAGGCGCACGATGTGTACGTCGATTCACGGGGCATCATGTACGTCTTCGCCAACGACGACGTTCAGATCATCGACCCGCAGTCGGGCGAGCATCTCGACGACGTCCCACTCAGGGGCGGCGGGGACGGCCAGTGGCGTCCGTTCGGGGACGGCGTGGTCATTGTCCGCGGAGGACCGCCGCTCATTCTGACGCTGCGCGATGCCAAGGTCGCCGCGGTGGACGTCGTGCGGCGCGTGCCGACATACATCTGGGACAATGTGTTCGAGGACCCGTTTCTGTTTAGCGGCGGGGAGGACGGCATGCTGATCGTCTCGCGCGTCACCTCGGCCGGGGACGGCCAGTACACCACGCGGGTGGTCGGCCGCGCGACCGTCCCGCGGGCCGATGGACAGCCGAGAGGGGCTTCACAGCTGCTTGCACTGGCCAAGGCCGGCGACGTCATCTGGGCGCTCGGGCCGACGATCGGGGTCGCGGCGTTCGACGTCAGCCGCCCGGAGTCGCCGCAGCGGGTGTTTCAGGATCCCTTCACGTTCAAGGAGAACGGCAATCACGTCGGGCTGGTCGTCGCACACGGCCGGGTCTACGCGGGGGCGGGCGACCACGGCGTGCTGATCTACGATCCGCAGACCTTCAAGCGGACGGGGTCCATCGAGGGCATGAACGTCAACTTTCTCGACGTGATCCGCAACGACTACCTGGTCGTGGCCAACTACTGGTACCCGCAGCAGCCCGAGGGCGTCTACCTGTACGACCTCCGTGCAAACCCGGACCGTCCCGTTTTCGCGGACCGATTTCCTAAGCCACAGGGCAATGCAAACTTTCGCGCGCGCGTGTTCGGCGACCGGGTGTACCGGGTGCCGCTCTACGGCGTGGACATCCTGCAGGCCCCGTAGACGAGGGTTACGCGGTGATCAAACACATCATTCTGATATCGATCGACTCGCTTCGCTTCGATGCCATCGGGTGCGAAGATGACGTCCGCTATTTGCGGCGTTACGGCGTCGAACAGATGCGCAATACGCCGGTCCTTGACGCCTTGGCCGCAGAGGGGGTGCGGTTCCGGCAGGCCGTTTCCGCGGCGCCGTACACAACCGCCTCCCACGCCAGCGTTTTCACGGGGTGCTACCCGCCGCGTCACGGCGTGCGTGCGTTTCTGCGAGATTCATTGTCTCCGTCGGTCCGCACGGTCGCGAAGACCCTGCGCGGGGTCGGCTATCGCACGATCGCCGCGATCGATTTCCACGAACTCTTCCGGTTCACCGGGCTCACGCGCGGGTTCGAACAGGTAATCGCCTCCGACGATCAGGCCTTGCTCGAACTCATGCGAACCCGCCGCGATCAGCATCTCTTTGTCTTCGTGCATTTCGGCGACGTTCACTTCCCGTACAATTACTCCGCGTGCCCCGTACAGCCCGGTGACAACGAAGACGCGTACGATGAGGAACTGCGGTGCGCGGAAGCGCTCGGGTTCTCGCCGGTGGTCCATGACAGGCACAGCCGGGCGGAGCTGACCGATCTTGCTCAGCTGGTCAGGAAATCGTGCGAAGAGCGCGGCGTTGCCGATGCGGTGATGTTCCCGAGATATATGAGGGGCGTCGCGAGATTCGACCAGGGCAGGTTTCGAGCGTTCCTGGGGCGGCTGCGGGGTCTCGATCTGCTCGACGAGGCTCTGCTGATCGTGATGGCCGATCACGGAGAGGCGCCGCTCCCTTCGGCCAAACGGGCGAACCGCCGCCCGCCCATGCGGTTTGAGCATGGAGAGGCGGTGATCGAGGAGCTTATTCGCGTCCCCCTAATTGTCCGCTGCCCCGGCCGCGTTCCGTCGGGACGGGTCGTCAATGCCCAAGTGAGTCTCGTGGATCTCATGCCGACGATCTTCAACTATGCCGGGATGCGCGCGTGGGGTCCCTGTGACGGGGTGAGTCTACGGGATCTCCTCGAAGGGCGCGCGCAAGAGGCGCGGGCGGAGGCGTACAGCGAGGTCTGGTACCATGACTGGAACGCCCTCGACGTGCACTGGTGGCAGAACACCAGCGCGGGGCAGGCTCTCAGGAACGGCGACGATTTTCTCTTTCAGGCCTGCGTGAGGACGCCACGCTACAAGTACACGGAAACGGGGAGTGATCTCACCGACGATGAGATGATTCTCCCGGAGGGTGAATTCGCCCGGGTGGCGGTTCGCAAGTTGCTGGGGCACGTCGAAGACCCGACCGAGATGAGGGCGGTGTTGGCCACCCTTGCGAATGGGGTCGGCCGGGAGGCCCTGGTCCGGGAGTTGCGACACATGCATTTCCAACGCCGGGCGCTCTTCGACTTGAGCTCCGATCCCTTCGAACAGGTCAATGTGCTGGGGCGTGACATCGCGGCTCGGGCACTCGGACAGGAGGCTTCGCCCAACGACGTCGCACGCGACCTCGAGCGGCGTCTTGACGAGATCCAAGGTCGCCCTCAGCCTCGTATTGTGGCGCAAGCCCTGGATCACGACGCGGCCGCCTTCATACCGCCGCGCTTCACCGTCGAATATGACGCCGCCATGCGCGCCAACGTGGATGGAGTATCCGTGACGGGCAACGAGGAAGCGCGGGCGCGCGGATCGTTGCAGGTAGCTCGGGACTTGGCCGCCGCCGGCGACTATAGGCAAATGCGCGCGTGCCTTCGTGATGCGGTTGGCACGTACCCCTGGATCATACGACACGCCTGGGCCCGCATGCTGCTTGTGAGCATGGGCATGATCCTGGCGAGGTCTTCGAGATCGCCGGTCGCCGGTATTCGAGGGTTCTTGCAGGAGATCCGTGCCGCCTTGGGGCGGCTCGACCGACACGACCGCGTGTGGACAAAGCAGTTTGGATCGGATCTGTGGGCGGCAGTGGCACCGTCCTTGTCGTTGGGCTGGGAGTTCGAGCCGGACCATCGCGCGGGAGGCTACGCGGCGGCGGCGGCGATCGTGCTGGACCCCGCGAAGCTGCGCCGAAAAGTGCTCGTCTGGCTCGTCGCGCGCGGTGTTGTTGGCCCCTTTGTGGCGGACACGCTCAGGGGCGTGGTGGAACGCGTCATGCGGCGCGCCGGCGCGCGCGCCGCATAGAGGCTCGCCGAGGAGTCAAGTGGTGTATACAATCGTGGTCCCGACGTACAATCGTGCGCGGGAGCTTCGGACGGCGGTGGAAACCCTGGTGGCGCAGGTTGCGACCGTGCCGTTCGAGATCGTTGTCGTCGATAACCGCTCCTCCGACGACACCCGGGCGGTAGTGGAAGGGTTGAGCGGTGACTCCCGCGGCGTGGTCCGTTATGTGTTCGAGGGCCGGCAGGGTCTCTCGGCGGCGAGAAACGCCGGGATCGCGGCCGCGCGCGGCGACGTCATCGCCTTCGTCGACGACGACGTTCTTGCCGACTCGTGCTGGCTGCAGCGACTTGTCGACGCCTACGAAGCGCACCCGGACGCCTGGTGTATCGGTGGCCGGGTGCGCTTGCAGTTCCCGGGGCCGCACCCCGCGTGGTTTGACGAAACCTCGTCGCTTCTCGCAGCGTACCTGAGTCGCCTTGATCTCGGAGAAGAGACAGTCAGGCTCGATGTTCCCACAATTATCGGCGCAAATCTCTCCGTACGCCGCGAAGCGTTCTCAGTACTCGGTCCCTTCGACACGCGGCTGGGACGATGCGGAGCGTCACTGTACGGCGACGAGGACGTGGAATTTGTCGCCCGTGTGCTGCACTCGGGGCGCGGCGTCTACTATTGCGGGCAGGCCGTCATCTTCCATATCGTGCCGCGCGCCCGTATGACCAAGAGGTGGTTCCGGAATCGGGCATACGCCGAGGGCGCGACTGCGGGATTCCGTGCGGTTCAAAGCGGCCGGCAGTTCGCCGCGCCTCGATTCCTGCACGAAGGGTCGATTCTCGGCAAGGATTGTATCAAGACGCTGGCATTCTGCGCCGCGGGCGATGCCCGCCGGGCGTTTCTCCATGAGCTCGCCGTGCGGAAGCGGTTCGGGCATCTCGAGCGCATCCTGCGCCCCGCCCCGGTTCGTGGTCCGGCGGCAGGATTGGCCGGTCTCTAATATGCCTGAATAGTTAGGGTGGTGCCAGGACATCTATTCCATACAACGGTGCTCGGTAAATCGCCCCAGAAATGCTTCTCGCACGGAAGTTGGCGCCTCCCTGCGGTTGTGGGAACCACGCCGTGAGGACCGGTACGTCGGGATTGCCGGTGATATCATAGACGTAGGTTCCGTCAGGTGACTTCGCGTACCAGTAGTTTGAGACGACGAGATATACTTTAGGGTTGATGCTCTGCTGATTGAGGATGTCCAGAAAATTCACGTTCAGTCCCGCAAGACTTCCGGTCCGTACCAGCTTCGCCGGATCATAAATGAGGAGGCCGGATGCGCCCACGCCGGCGTAGATCCGATTCTGGGCGACGACGAGCCCGTCGTGGGTTCCGTTGGTGTTGAACGTGAACGCGTCGCGGTAGAGCAGTCTCGGCGCGGTAGGCGTACTGACATCGACGGCGACGACGCCAACGTTTTGGCCGAGCGCCCAGACCGCCGTGCCCCGGAGCGCGAGGGCGTTGAGCGGCGCGCTGCCGTAGGTACCGTCGGCCCGCGGCACACGGACCGAGCCGACGACCGTCGCCGTGTACGTCCCCGCCGTTGTCACTCCGATCTTGCTGACTGTAATGGTGCCGGTGTCGCCGCCGGAGTACAGGTAGGTGCCATCGAAGACATCGTCCCATGTGATGCCGATGCTGGGCAGCGGCTGCCAGAAGCTAATGGTCCCTTTTTGGAAGCCGGCAACCACGGGATGCGCCCCCGGCAGCACGACGCGACCATCGCGAAAGGGCTTCCACCCGCCGTCTACTTGCGTCGCAAAGGGCGTGGAGCTCATGAACGTTCGAGTCGCCGGATTGAACGCCTGGATGACGTCATTATCGAAATCGTACACGACGCCGCCGGAATCGACGTAGACGTCGTGCGATTCTCCCGCCGTCGCGACGCGCCCAAGCGCGGTCGTCGCGTCGCTGGCGACGTTGTACAAGGCAACGCCGAATTCCCAATACGCGACGGCCAGCGTCCGGCCGTCCGGGGACAGGGCAAGCGCGGACGGCGATTCCCAATACGGCCGCATGTCGCCGTTGAACGCCTGCACGCTCAATCCTTGGTTCGTCAGTGCCACCGGAGTGCTCTTGCTCACGTCGAAGATCATGAACCCCGCGCCGCCCAGCGGGTTGACGCGACGGGTCACGGCGTCCACAGACTGATAGTCCACGTACAATCGCGTGCCCGCTGCGTTTACGGCCACGCCGCCGAGTTGCGGTATCACGGTGACGCCCCTCTGGTTGACGAGGCTTACGGGGAGCGTGACCGGGGCGCCCGTCCAGGACCCGATCAATGTCGGCGAGCCCGGGGCGCCGACGTTCCAGGCCTGAAGCGTGGCGCCAACCGCGGTCCAGAGGCGCGCCCCGGATGCGGCAATGTTCCAGGCTGGTTGGGCGATGCGTCCGAGGTACGCCGGTCCTCCCCCTTGCGCGACGTAGATGTAGATCCCACCCGGAATGCCTTTCGATGCGTCCGCGGCGCTCCCGACGTACAGATGCCGTGTGGCCGGGTCGTATGTCATCGCATAAACTCGGCTCAAGCCATCGGGCACGGAGACGCGGTCCATCACCGTCCCTGTTGACGAGAGCATGACCAGCGAACCGGGTTTGCCCTCGACGGGGACAAACACGTGGGTCCCGTCCGTGGCGATCGCGTGGCTTGCGCCCACGTTGGTCCCCCAACGGATCGCGAATGTGGCGGGATCGAGGGCCACCGTGGCGCTTCCCAGCGACGGTTGGAACACCAGGAGGCCGTTGCGTTGCGCGTCGGCGTACAAGAAGTTCTCGGGTTTTGCCGTCGCGACGATGCTCGGCGCGGACGGATTGGTGGCGTCGATCTTCACCGCCGGCATGACGCCCTCCTCATTGGCGAGAAACAGCGTC
This sequence comes from bacterium, assembly GCA_035308905.1. Classification (NCBI taxonomy): domain Bacteria; species bacterium. The sequence continues at coordinate 7,271 of DATGFS010000033.1, forward strand.
GTGCCGTCGTCGCTCCACGCGACATGCCCCGCGTTGCCCTGGGCCGTTCGGTAGGATGTCTGTAGCGTCAGTGCGGGGAGGGTCGCGGGCGAGACGGCGGCGCCGCCGCCACCGAGCACGACCGCCATGCCCGCGGCCGCGGCGATCGCTGCGACGCGGCCCATGCGGCCGCGTTTGTGTAGCGTCTTGGTAGATTCCATCGTTCCACCCTCAAGCGACCCGCGTCGCCGGCTTCCGCCGGCTTGGCGCGCCGGTCGCCACGGTAGTTGTGCGCGCGTGATCTTGTGCCCAACTTGAGCAGGTACAAGACATCGCGATGGGGGTGCGAGGTTGTGCGGGATTTCTAGGCGCGGGAAGGCGGGGGGCGCCGCGCGTCAGGAGAAGGCGAGGGCCTCCCGCGGGACAAACTCTCTCTCCGCGGCAGCGTCGAGGATGCGGGTCGCCGCCTCTTCGGGCGATATTTGGTCTGTGTCGACGATCAGGTCAGGCGCCTCCGGCGCCTCATACGTGTCCTGCAAACCCGTGAGGTCCGTGATTTCTCCGGCGAGCGCCTTTCGGTACAGGCCTTTCGGGTCGCGCCGGATCGCCTCGCTCAGGCTGCACCGCACCCACACCTCGACGAATGCGGGAATCTCACGGCGCGCTTCGGCGCGGACCGCGCGATACGGCGAGATGAGAGGAATGATCGTGACCACCCCGTTGCGCGCGAGAAGTTTCGCCACGAAGATCACTCGCCGGTTGTGCTCCTCCCGGTCTGCCTTGGAGAAACCCAGGTCTCTGCTCAGTCCCTTGCGGATCTCGTCTCCGTCGAGGATCTCAACGCGCGCCCCGGCACGTCTGAGACGCTCGGCGAGCAACCCGGCCAGCGTCGTCTTGCCCGACGCTGGAATCCCGGTCAGCCAGATCGCGCATCCGTTCATTACCCGACCACCTCCGAGGGGCGTCCCTGCATCGCCGGAGGGACCGGTTCGTCCATCAGCGTCAGCACCGTCGGCGCGACGTCCAGGATGTCCAGGCGCCCGTGGCCGCCGGACGCCCGGCGGGGGTCGTGCAGGATGAAGATCCCGTCGTAGTCGTGCACGGCATCGTCCGGGCCGGTGTCGTTTTCGCTCAAGTACATATCCGGATGACCGACGGTGCCGGCCGACCGCCACGACAGATCGTCGAAATACACGAGGAGATCCGGCGGATCGCCACGCCGCACGGGGTACAACCGCTCGGGCTTGAACACCCGGGTGTCCATCACACGCCCCGATGGGTCGCAAACGGCGGCGAGAGAGGCGGCCAGGCGATCGCGCTCGCGCTCATAGTCCTCGGAGGCGATCACTCCCGACGGCTCGCGACCGCGGACGTTGAGAAAGATCCGCGCGTAGTATCCGCCCCACCCCCACGCGCGGGTGCGGGACCAGTCGATCGGCGCCTGCTCGAGAGGTATCGGAGTGCTCGGCTCCTCGTGAAACGCCAGATGCCCTTCACGGGCGAGCCACTGGTTGACGCAGAAGGCGCCGCGCATCGCTTTGGCGCCGTGGTCGGAGATCACCAGCACAGCCGTTTGGTCGTTCAGCAGGGACAAGATTTCGCCGATGCGAGAATCTAGCAGTCGATAGTATTCGAGCCCCACGCGCTCGTACTTATTGCCGGGCACATAGCCCGGATGGGTGGGGTCGAAGAATTTCCAGAACGCGTGGTGAATGCGATCCAGCCCGATCTCGACGAACCACGCGAGGTCCCACGGCTTGGTCTTGAGAAGCTGCTTGAGGATTGCAAAGTGCTGCTCGGTCATGTCCACGGTCTCCGCCAGCACCCGATCGCGGTCGTCCTTGCGGAACAACACGTCCGCTTTGTAGCGACCCACCAACCCGCGGAGCTCCTCGCCGAGCGAGGCCGGGTACGTCCACGGCCGGCCGTCGGGCGTCATGAAACACGACACGAGGCAACCCCGGACCGGCCGCGGCGGATATGACGGCGGCACGCCGACCACGATGACATTCTTTCCCCGCTGTCCAAGGTAGTCCCAGATCCGCGGGACCGTGATCGAGGTGGACGAGACCGTGTATCCTTCGGTGTAAGTGGATGGCTTCCGATGGCGGAACCCGTAGATGCCCAGCCGCCCGGGATCCTGGCTCGATGCCATGACCGTCCAAGCCGGCACGGTGATCGGCGGATCGCAGCTCTGCATGGCGCCCCATGCGCCCCGGCGGCGGAGCGCCGAGAGCACCGGCAAGTCGTCCGCATAGCGGTCGAACAATAGGGCGGGGGCGGCGCAATCGAGACCCAGCACGAGTGCTTTCATCGTGGGATCAGCCCAGGTATCCGAGGGCGCGGAGCTTCTCTTTGAGCGCCTCCTCGTCTTCGGGGCTAAACCCGTCGCCGGGGTTGGGATCGTCCGAGAGCACTTCCCCCAACACATACTCAACGTACGCGGCCGGCGACGCAAACCCGGTCCCTCGAATGCGGGCCTCGATCCGCTCTACGAGGGGCCGGGGTAAGGAGACGGTAATGTACCCTTGACCGTCCGGCTGGTTCATCATGAGCCTCCTCGGGATTGTGTCGCGTTCGCGCGTGGGGATGCCCGGCAGTCTTATCCTCCGCTCTGGTCCGCTGATGCTTTGAGCAGGTGGCGCGCGTCGTCGGCTCCGGGGAAGCTTCCCCCAATCCCGAGCGCCGTGCGCAACTCCCGCCTGGCCTGCGCAAGATTGCCGGTACGATAGTACGCCGCGCCCAGATGGTAGTGGACGAGCGCGCTATCCGGCCTGCTCCGTACGCCGGCCTGCAGAAGCGGGAGGGCTTGGCCCATCATCCCTTTCTTGTAGTAGACCCAGCCGAGAGTGTCGGTGATTTCCGGAGAATCCGGCACTGCCGAATGTGCCGCGAGCGCCAGTCGCAGCGCCTTGTCGAGGTCGGCGCCGTCCTGCGCGTAGGACCAAGCCAGGTTATTCTGCGCCGGCGCCAGCTGCGGGTTGATTCGGAGCGCCTCCTCATAGTCGGTGCGGGCCTTGGCGGTATCGCCCTGCCGGTCGGCGATCATGCCGAGCATCATGTATCCGGGCGCGTACTGCGGATTCACCCGGACCGCTTCCCGGAACTTGGCGGTCGCCATCGAGTAGGACTTGTCCTGCGCGTACATGGTCCCGAGCATCACATAGGCCGACAGCGTGTTGGGATCGACCGCGATCGCCTGAAAGTACGCGTCTTCGGCGCGCGTCCGGTCTCCCGCGGCCTGATAGATGGATCCGAGCAGCGCGTAGAACGCGCCGGTCTTGGGGGTGCGCGCGATCTGTGCCTGCACGCGCTGGAGCGCGAGGCTTCCCCGCTTGGTGTCGATGTAGGTTTGCGCTTCGGCGGTGAGCGCCGGAACCGAGTCGGGCTGCTGGGCAAGCGCGGTCTCGAACTCGCGAATCGCGTCCTCCGGACGCCCGGCCAGCCGGTACGCGGCGCCCAGCCGGAGCAGCATCGGGATATCGTGCGGCACGGCGGTGACCACCCGGCGGTATTGATCAATCGCCTCTGCGTAGTGCCGCTGGCTCACTAGAAAGTCGCCGATCGTCGCGTGAACCACCGGGCTGTTCGGCGCCACCGATTCCATCGCGCGCAGTTCCGCGGCTGCAGCTTCGGGGTGGCCCTCCTGGACGTCGAGTTGCGCCAACGCGAGGCGTGGAGGCAGGGCCGCGGGGTCCAGTTCAGTCGCGCGGACGAACTGCTCCCGCGCCTGCTTACCGTCGTGCTCGGCAAGGTAGGCGCGACCGAGAAGCAGCCGCGGCACGGCTAATCCGGGTTGGACCGACAACACGAACTGGAACTCCTTGACGGCGGCTGTCGGATCTCCGTCGGTCAAGAACTGTTGTCCGGCGAGCAGGTGGGCCGTCGGGTCCTGAGGATCGCGCGCCAGAAGTTGCGCCACCTCAGCCTTGGCCTCGGTCCATCGAGCCTGTCCCATCAGGAGCGTCGCGATCTTCACGCCGGCGGCATCTCCGCCGAACTTGAGAGCCTCTGCCTTGCGGTAGGCTGCGAGCGCGTCGTCGGGTTTCGCTCGGGCGGCGTTGAGATCCCCAAGCGCGATCAGGAGCGCCGCCTGCTTGGGCATGGTCGCGGACGCGCTAAGGAGTGTCCGTTCCGCGTCGCTCCAGTGACCGTGACGGGCCTGGAACTTGGCGAGCGCAATGCTCGCGTCTGGACTTGTCGGAGTCGCCGCAACACCTTGACGGAAGGCCTGTTCTGCCCCGTCGAGGTCTCCCATGCTCTCCCTGAGCGCTCCCAGAACCGCATAGGCCCCGGCGGGTCGTGGAGTCGCGGCGACGGCCTCCTCGGTTTCGCGAAGTCCGTCGGCGAGGCGCCCCTCCGCGGCGAAGCTTTGGGCCAGGAGTAGGTGGGCGGCACCGTCATCCGCGTTCTTGGTCAAGACCGCGCGGGCCTGGGTCTCCGCGTCTTGCGGCCGCTCCAACGCGAGAAGTGCGGTTCCCAGTTGAACATGCGCGTCGAGATTGCTCGGGTCGATTTGCAGGCTCTTGGCGAGCGCGAGCGCGGCCGATCCGGCGTCGCCGGTCTTCAGGTACGCGACGCCGAGCCTGTAAAAACCGGCGGCGGATCGTGGTCGAAGCAGGATGAGACCGCGCAGCTCCAGGATCGCCTCCCGGTACTGCTCAGCGGCAAGGGCACGGGTACCCCTGGCCAGGAACCGCGAGGCCCGCGCGTCCGGGCTCTCCCACTGACGCAATCCAAACGCCGCCGCGACGACAAGCGCGCCGACGAGCACGAGCGCGATTCGCCTACGCATGAGGCGTGACACGGTCTGTCATCCCCTCCGAACGAGAATTTGGGAACCGTTTCCAAAACTAACAGTAGCGCCCCCGGTCTATGACAAGCATCCATCGTCTGGTTGAACCGCCCGCATGACTCGGGCAGTTCTTCCCCCACAAAAAGACCCGACCCTCGCCGCTTCCGGCGAGGGTCGGGTGTCTTCTCGACTGAGCCCTACGCTAGGCCGCGTGCCACCGGCGCCGCTGCACGACAAGGCCCAACAGGCCTAGGGCCCCGGGTCCGAATAGCACCAAGGCACTGGGTTCCGGAGTGACCGCGAGCCCCACATCCACGCTGTTGGCTACGCTGGTGCCGACCAGTACCTTGATCGTCGGGAAACCGACCGATCCGGTGTCGATGGCCTGCCCGCCGTTAAACTTTGTTGCCGCAAGTGGCGATAGCACCCACGTGCTGTTCGCCATCACGATGGTCGTTTCAGTCGAGCTGGTGATAATGTTGAGACTGCCGAACGATGTCGCGGTGAAGTTATAACCGGCCCAGGCGCCCGTACCGGTTATCGTGGCCGTGGTGCCGGCCGCAGTCCCGTTCGTACTGAACGTGAAGTCGAACGGCGACGCGAGGCTGAACTGGGCACCGTTCCAGACGGCGATCCCGCTCGAGCTGTAAGTGGTGGTTCCGCTCTTGCTCACGACGCCCGTGATCGCTCCGCTGACGCAGGGGGTAGTCGCACTCCCGCTGCTGCAGGAGAAGTCGACGAACGCGCCCGCGTTTGCGGGAGGGGCCTTCACGCCCAGGAGAATCCCCAGCCCGAGTAGCGCCGCTCCTGCGACAACACCGAACGACAGCAGTTTCATGAATCCTCTCCCGACCGTTCGGATACTTGCCAGTCCGATTGCACCCGAAATCCCTTTGTAAAGAAGTGTAGCCTAAGTAGATAAAAACACCATCCATCACTGGATTGAATTTCGCTTGACCCGGTAGCGGGCGATGGATTACGGTTCATCCCCCGTTCGCGGCCGGGCCGGGGAGTAGCCGACGCAGGGTCGGGAACATCGCTCGCACGAACGCGACCTCACGCTCGCTTGTCGCCTCGAGCGAACCGCCAATCGGCGCGTTAATCCGGACCAGCGCCTCATCTGTAGCGTGGCGGGTGAAGGCCGTCCAGGCCAGCAGGCCAATCGCCCGCATCTCGCGCGCGGCGACCTGCCCGTGAATCTGATACCAGTACAGGACTAATTGTTTCTCGTCGCCTTTCTGAATCAGTATTCGGTTCACCACGATCGCGCCCGGCGCCGCCGCCGGTCCGGACACCGGATCCGCCACAGCGATCGGGATCAGGTCCGAATGCATGATCACCCAACCGGCGCCGGGCAGGCACACCGCCGGGGAATGGACGCGGGTATCCACGGGCTGGGCGCCATAGTAGGCCACGTAGAACCACAGGCTATCCCGGGCCGCATTCCAGTACTCCCGCAATAGGTAGTCGTTCACATGCAGGCCGGCAACGACCGCGGGATCGAAGAATTCATCAGATCCCTGCCAGCCGGCGATGCGTATGGGGAATTGCCCGAGCGGCGCGTTGAGGGCCATCTCGGGCGTCTCGGCGACGGCGCGGACGGCGGCCGCCGTCACGAGCAGTGTGACGATTGCCACGAGCGCCGCCGTGGACCGCGTCACGAGAGCGCTCCGCCCGGTCGCATCCGCGGCAGCAAGCACTCGGTTCCGGCCAGCAATCCGAATGCTACGAGGAAGATGACCCAGCCCGAAAACATGTGATAGAAGCCGCGACCGGCCTGCGCACCGAAGAGTTGAACCAAGACCCCCGTGGTCGCGATCCTGGCCGCGTTCGCGATAATCGCGATAGGAATGGCTGCGAGCGTGAGGGCGAGGCGTTCCTGCCATGTCTTCCGCTTGAGGTAGGCGAAGAAGGCGGCGAGGGCGAGCAGCGCCACGAGCGAGCGGATACCGCTGCAGGCCTCCGTGACCTCGAGTCGTATTGTCGGCAAATCGATGATGTTGCCGTCGCGCAGCACCGGTACGTTCATGAGATCCAGGGCGGTCGTGGCCGTTCGAGCCGCCAGCAGTTGGAGCGGAAAGGCGACGATATTGAGGAGCGGCACGGGCAGTGGAATCATGAACAGCAGGTAGGCGAGGGGAAACGCCGCCAACCGGAACACCTGGGGGCCGTAGAGGAAAGCGACCAGTCCTGCGAGCGAAATGACAAGCGACAGGCGCGACGGGTATCCGAATGTGGCTGCTTGCCCGAGGATGAACACGACTGTCCCGGTCAGGAGCAAGACGAAGGCGGCGGGGGCCACGCGCGCGGTGGCTCGCCGGAGCTGGTCGCGTCTCTCCCAGATAAGATACGCTGAGAGAAACGGGATCAGGAACCCGTGGGACGCGTTATCGTCCGAGCGCCATTGCAGCACGAGGTCCCAAATAGTTCGGGCGTACAGAATAGCCAGCGCGCCGGCCACACCCGCAACCCACGCGGCAGCCACAGCCTGGCGTCCCCGCGCCGCAGCGGCTCCCGCCCTGAGCGCCGCGAGCTCTCCTCGCACGATGATGCCGATACCGGCGCCTCCCCTTCGGCGACCGCCCGGATGCTCGTACCAATACACTGTAGCCAAAACAGCCGCTGCGTTTCCTCCATCATGCGATGGGTTCCGGGGCGTCTGAGCAGTCACGGCGCCCCCCATCTCATTCGATGAATTCCGTCGCTTGATGGAGGGTCGTGCGGCGATCCGAGGCTTATAGTCGGCTTAAATCATGGCCAAGAGCCCTTCTTTCTTGAACGGCAACGGCCATCGCAGGATGGGCGTGGCCGAGCCACACTCGCCCGCTTCCCGTAACGGGTTTAGCCGGCCGCAGCCCGAGGCGCGAGTCGCGCGCGAATTCTGGGGGCGGCAGCGGTTGCTCGTGATCGCGCCCCACGCGGACGACGAAGCCTACGGCTGCGCCGGAACGATTGCCAAGATAAAGGCCTGCGGTGGCCAAGCGTACGTGATCGTCGCGTCGGTCGGCGATTTACAACATTACAACGGAAACGGCAACCGCCGCAGCGTGTCGGCGAAGACGCGGGCGGCGGAACTCGAGGCGTCGATGCGGCTCCTCGGTGTCGACGGGTATGAGATCCTGTTTACCGACAGCCAATCGCACCTGCGGTTGGATGCCGTTCCCCAGCGGGATCTCATCGGCAGTCTGGAGCGAGATGCGACCTACGCCCTCGACAAGGTGCGCCCGACGATGGTCATCCTGCCGGCACCCTCATTCAATCAGGACCACGTCGCCCTATTCACAGCGGGACTGGCCGCCTGCCGGCCGCGCTTGCGCGCACACAAACCGTTCGCGGACCTCGTCCTCGTGAGCGACGCCCCCCAGCTGGGGTGGCGCCCCGAGCCGTTCCGGCCCGATTTTTACGTCGACATCAGCGAGTACCTAGGGTTCAAACTCGACGCCCTGGGCTGTCACGCATCCCAGGTGCGGCACTTTCCGGACCTCGGCAGCCTCCCAGCGCTCGAATCCCTCGCGCGCCTGCGGGGCGCGGAAATCGGCGTGCAGGCGGCCGAGGCCTATGAGTGTCACCGCATCGTGCTGTGATCCCGCATTCGCGCCCGACGATTGAGCAGGCCGACATCGAGGCGGTAACCGATGTGCTTCGTTCTGGTCGGTTGGTTCAGGGTGAGCAGGTGGCCCGATTCGAGGCCGCCGTCGCCGCGGCGCTGGGCCGGCGCGGCGGCGTGGCGACGAGCTCGGGGACCAGTGCCCTCCACTTGGCCCTTCTGGCGCTCGGGGTCGGTCGCGGCGACGAGGTGATCATGCCGTCGTACACATGTGTAGCCGTGTTGCAGGCGGCCCACTACGTCGGCGCGACCCCGCGGCTGGCGGAGATCGACCCCGATACCTACAGTCTCGAGCCCGAGGATGTGCGGCGCCGCCTCAGCCGCCGGACACGTGCGATCATCGCGCCGCATATGTTCGGGCTGCCGGCCGATGTCACGGCGTTGCGCACGTTCGGCGTTCCGGTAATCGAGGATTGCGCACAGGCGTTTGGGGCGAGCGTGGATGGGCGGCCGGCGGGAAGCATGGGGACCGTCGCCGTCTGCTCTTTCTATGCGACGAAGGTGCTGGCGACAGGAGAAGGCGGGATGGTGGTCGCCGACTCCGAGGTGCTGCTCAACAGAATCCGCGATCTCCGTGACTACGACGGGCGCTACGCGCTCGCTGTGCACTACAATTACAAGATGACCGATTTCGCGGCCGCGTTGGGTCTGAGCCAGCTCCGGCGCCTTCCGGCGTTTCTCGCGAGGCGGCGCGCCCTCGCCGCCCGCTACGATGCGTGTCTGGAGGGTCTGCCGCTTCGGCTCCCGATCGCTCCGCCGGGGCGCGGGCACATCTTTCTCCGCTACGTCATTGGAGTCGATCACCCGTCTCGCCTCGCCCGGCGATTGGGTTCGCGAGGAATCGAGAGCAAACTGCCCGTGTTTCGGCCGCTCCACCACTACTTACGGAGACGAGGCTTTCCCACGACGGATGCGGCCATGCAATCCGCGCTCTCGCTTCCGATCTATCCGTCCCTGCCCGACGGGGACGTGGACGTGATCGCCGGTGCGGTGCGGGCGGAACTCGCATTGTTGGACGGAGACGCCAGGCAGTCCCTACCGCATGGCAGCGGTCGCGGCGTGGAAGCGGTTGTCGGTGCGTAGGCGGCCGGGGTCAATTGACCTCGGTGACTCGGCCGACGGCGACAATCCGCGATTATGGCGCGATCTCGAGGAGTTTTTGCTCGACGGTGACGGCCACCGCCTGGGCCCGGTTGCTCGTGCGGAGCCGGCGGTAGATCGAGCGCAGATGGGTTTTCACCGTGGACTCCGACAGGAACAGCCGCCGGCCGATCAGCTTGTCGCTGAGGCCGTCCACAAGAGCGGCGAGCACGTCGACCTCTCGCTGTGTCAACCCAAAGACGCGCGCGGCGTTGCAGATGTCGGCGGCCGGCTTCGCTGTCGAGAAGTACTGCAAGATCTGTTTGGAAATCGTCGGGCTGATCATCGCGCTGCCCGCGTGAATCGCCCGTATGGCGGCGACGAGGTCGTGAGGGGTGATATCCTTGAGGATGTAACCCGACGCCCCAGCCTCGGCCGCTCTGCGGAACAGTTTTTGGTCGGCGTGGGCGGTGAGTACGAGCACTGCGGTCTGCGGAAAGCGCTCTCGGATGATTTTCGTGACCGTGGCGCCGTCTTCGCCGTTCATCATCATATCCATGAGCACAAGATCCGGCCGCAGCGCCGCGACTCTTTCGACCGCCTGGTGACCGTTGACTGCTTCGCCGACCACTTGGATATCCGGTTCCGGCTTCAGGATGGCCTTGAGCCCCGACAAGATGATGGTCTGATCATCGGTGATCACCACACGGATCGCCATGTCCGTTCACTCGCTCCTAGTTCGTGGTGAAGCGCCGAGCCCGTCGATCGGTGTGCGTCGACATGCGGCAGTTGTTGCGAGTTGTCGCCCGTGACAGGGGTCAGCTTGTGACTCCACCGCGCGGGTGGAGGCCATATTTATGACACCATCATCAGATTTACCTGCCGGTCCTCGAACGGCCAAAATCTCCTAGTATTTTGTTTAACTGTTCGCGTTGTCCGCAGATGCGATCGTATGTTCGGTAGACGCTAAAATCCATACGAAAGATTGACGACATTTGACGGCTGGGTTTGCTAATTTTGGGTTGTTTGGCTAACGCCAAAGCGCAGGAGTGCGACCATGAACAGGCCTCAGAAGCGATCGAGGGTCGGTCTGGTGGGTAGATTTCTGGTGGTTCTTGTGCCACTGTTGGTAATCGTAGGCTCGGCGTCAGCCTCGACAATCGACCTGACGTACACAAACTTGATGGGCCTGCCGCAGGGCACGATTACCTTCGGTACGGTCGACGTTACTAGCGGCAGCCTTTTGTGGACGGCCGACAGTTTTTCGTTTGGTGGTATTACCTATACGCCAGTCGGCACGAATGTGCAGTGCTGGGATACGACGACGACTGGAAGAACGGCGTGCACCGCCGACGGTTTCGGCAAGACACTAAACACCTTCAGCCTCAGCAACGGTTCATGCACGCCAAATTCCGTCAACGGCAATGGAAAGTTTTGTAACCCTTGGACCGATTTGACGGCCGATACAACCGGCGGCTACGTTATGCACGCTAAGTACACCTCATCAAACGGCGGTTCCTGCACGGGATGGTTTGGAAGCTTTGCGCCCAGCGGTCAAACCGGAACCAACGGCTGCAACCTCAGCGCCGTTCCGGAGCCGGGAACAGCGTTGCTTGTCGTAACGGCTCTCCCGGGTTTCGTCGGGCTCATCGTGGCGCGTCGTCGGCAGTTCTTCCGTCCGCACGCTTGAATTTTGAGGAACTCGTCGGATCGGTGCGACAGCGGTCAGGTGGAGGGACAAGACAGCGCCCGGTAGGCTAGAAGGCGGCGATGAGAGAGAAGGGTCCGTTGATGCCGATCCGGGGGGAGAGCATCGAGGCCGCGCCGCAGGATATCACCGATCTTCTCGTTACGCTAATAGCGATAGAGACCCGACTGCTTCGGCTCGTGCGGGCGGGTGATCGAGAAGTCCCGGTTGACGACGTCACGACCGAACTCACGGTGCTGTCTCGTGATCTCAAGCGGTGCTACCGGAGGATCGGAGATCTCGCGGAACGCCGGGACCTCGGCTTCACGACGCAGAGGAAAGTGGGCCGCCTGCGGGATCAGTGTATCTGGCTGTACCGAAAGGCGGTGAGCGAGCGGGCCTTTTTTAGAAAGCTCGTCCTGGAAGCAGGGCTGCGGCGCCTCATTTCCGAGGAAGCGTTCGGCATCTATCAGGAGATACTCTGGGTAGAAGACGAAGAACGCCGGCTGGGCAAGGATGACGCCTCCGTCGTCGCACTGCTCTCCGCCGAGTCGGAGGTGCCGTCGGTCCCACCGTCCGCCTGACCGGTGGGCCGGTCAGGGGGCGTCATTCGGGGACGTGTTTCGCTAGGGTCCGTGCCATTGGCCGATTGAGCGCCGCCAGGATTGCTTTGGTCACCGCGTGTTCGAGGTCCGGCGCGCGCGCGCTGCCGATTAAGGTGCGCGGTTCGTTTGCGGACCTCGATAACACCGTGACGACCAACCTCTCCATAGACGTGGGAACCTCTGTCAATTCCTCCAGTACGTAATTGCCCGCGTCTCCAACCGTCTGCCGGATCGCGTCGAGTGTTGCCTCGGCCACGAGGAACAGCGTGCCTTGGCCGTGGACGTGGCCGGCGGCGCGTCCTACGCTCTCGCGCTCTCCCAATCTCAGCGCAACCGTGGCCGCACTTCCCCTGTCCTCGGTCTGTAACGTTACGTCCATGAGTTGTAGACGCGGCTCCCGTCGCCCGGCCGTCGTGACCGGCTGATCAGCGGGGAGTGCGGCCTTCGTCCCTTCATTCCGTCTGGACGCAGGCTCGGCAGCCCGCCTGGCCTCCTTTTCGGTTGTGGACGCCAGGCTGGCGAGCGTCAGCAGGTCCTCGACGGTCGTCGCGATGTGTCCCCGCGTCCGCACCTCGGCGCGACGTCCGCCGGCCACTCCGACACTAGCCGTGACGCGGGGGGGCCCTCCGGCCATGTCACCGGAGATCGCCACCACATCCCGAATCCGCTGTGCCAGTTCGCGCGCGTCGCCCTCGGGCCGTGTCGTGGCTATGGCAAACTCGTCGCCGCCATATCGGCAAAGCAGGTCGATCCTCTCGTCCACGAGGCTGCCGAGCAAACTCGCCACGGAGCACAGCATCTCGTCACCGATGACGTGGCCGAGGATCTTGTTCACCGCGCCGAAGCTGTCAAGGTCGATGAACAGCACCATAATCTCATGCCCGCGCTCCAACGCCGCCATTGCCCATGCCCGCAGGGCTGTCGACGTCGGCAGACCGGTCAAGGGGTCACTCTGCTGGCTCTGCCTGCGGAGGATCGCCGTCGCGGAAATTTGGCCGACGATCTTTCCGTCTTCGGCCACCGGCAACACGTCAACCCGATGGCGGGACATGAGGGCGTATGCTTGTAGCAGCGGGAGTCCTGGCGTCACCGCGACGGCGCCCGGGGTCATGACCTCGGCAACCGGTCGGTACGGCGGCGCGGCGAGCAGTTGTAGCGGGGTGACGATGCCCAGGATGCGGTCTGCTTCAACGACCGGCGCCGCCGCCAGGCGCTGTTCTTTGATCAACTTCGCCGCCGCTGCGACGGTGTCGCGGCCGGTCAGTGAAACGGCAGTCGGCACCATGACGTCCGCGACGATGAAGAAGACGTCGTTCATCGCGTCACTATCGGTGACGGCCGAGGCGCGGGCGGCGGAAGCACATGAATAGCCGGAAACGCGCCAAGCCGACGGAGATGAGCCGGCATCTCAGCACAGGCTCCGCAGTCAGGCACCGTGATCGTCAAACCTTGCCCCACGCCTAAATTTACGCTCGCTGGTATGATGAAGGCATCCACCGTCCGGTTGAATTAAGCGCCCATGCTGGCGACTACCGGCCTATCCTCCGGCCACCGTGTGCGGTTCTGGCGCGGTGCCGACGGTGGTCGAGCGCGACTGGAAGGGCGGCCTTGACGCAAGCTCCCCGCTCGGGATCGTTTGAGGTCTCCAGAGTTCCGCCGAGCGCCTCAGCCAAGTTTCTCGCCCAGCCTAACTCAGCACTGTTCGAGAGCGTCGCCGGACGACGCCGACACGCGATCCCGTCGCTCACGATCTGCAACGTCGCGAGGCCTCTGCGCTGCGAGACGACGACCATGACCCGGCGGGTGTTCGATTGTATGACCGCATTCACCAGACGGTCATAGGCGATCGCACCGAGCGCCCACGCGACGGCCAACGGAAGGTTAGCAAGTACTTTCGCGCTGCGGATCCTCAAGTGAAATCTAACGGGCGTGGTCCGACGAAAATCGGCGATCATGTGTTGGAGCATCGCGGCGAGATCAGGGTCTTCCGTCATCACGGAGTGCAGCAGGTAAATGATCGCCCGGACAGACTTCAAGGCGGAACGCGCCGCGACCATCGCCTTCCGCAACGCCGCCCTGTCGACGAGGCGCCGCCGGCCCCGGCGGACTTCGCAAGACTCCAAGAGCCAGACGGCGGCGGTAAGGCGCTGCGCCGGACCTTGATGCAGGCTATCGGCAATGACCGACAGTACGTCCTGAGTGCCGGACGAGCGGTTTCGCGCGACACCGGGACGTTCCGCGTGTTTCGAGCGCCGAGGCACAGGGGCTCCTCCCTTGATTGGCCGGAGACGCGGCAGCATCGAGACGGTTCCCTTCGCGGCTGTATCCGATCGACCGGCACGTTCGACTGTCGTGAAAATCGCGCCGTGGAGCTCCCCTCCGTGCCGCACGTGGCCTTTCTCGCTCAGGAGCCGAGGCAGCATTTGGTGCCGCATATGACCTCGAAACAGCCGTTCGTATGCTGTGCGATGAGCAGGGGTACACTTAGACTTCCTACCCAGAATCCACCTCTCAGATTTGTATTGCCGATTCGGACTCGATGGGGCGTGCCTCCCCTTGGAGGGTCATGACAGGTCAGCCGGCCATGTCGGACGAATGATATGAACTGGTCCATGGTATTCATGCGGAAGTTGAAGGCACCAGACGCCGGCAGTGGGAAGGCGGGCAGCGCGGCCCACGAGGGGGAGACTTTGGACACACACGCCGACACCGGGTTGGTTGCACCGTACGGCGGCGGCCTCGTTGATCTCATTGCTCCAGAGGAGGAACGCCGCGCATTCATTGAGCGCGCGATCGGCCTTCGATCGTTGCAGTTGTCGCTCCGGTCGCTCTGCGACATCGAGTTGCTGGCAACCGGAGCGTTCTCGCCTCTCGACCGGTTTATGGGGCGCGCCGCGTACGAGGCCGTCGTCCGCGACATGCGCCTGCCCGATGGAACACTATGGCCGGTACCCATCGCACTCCCCGTTGCGGATGTGGCCCTGGTGCGCGAAGGTGAGGACGTGGCGCTTCGCAGCCCCCAAAACGATGTGATCGCGATCATGCGGGTCGAGGAGATCTACCGCCGAGACCCTGCGTTCGAGGCACGAGGCGTGTTCGGGACGGACGACGCGCGGCACCCGCTTGTCGCGGAGATGAACACTTGGGGGCCGTGGTACGCGTCGGGACCGCTCCGCGTTGTGAATCTACCGCGACATTACGATTTCACGGAGCTGCGCAGAACGCCCGCCGAGGTGCGCCGACTTCTCGCCGAGCGCGGAACGACGAATGTAGTCGCGTTCCAGACGCGAAACCCGATGCACCGGGCCCACGAGGAACTCACCAAGCGTGCCGCGGAGCGCGTTCGTGGAACGTTGTTGATTCACCCCGTCGTCGGGATGACGAAACCGGGGGATGTCGACCACTACACGAGGGTCCGGTGCTACAAGGCGCTCGTGGGTCGCTATTATGATCCGCAGAAGACCATCCTCAGCCTTCTTCCGTTGGCGATGCGCATGGCCGGACCGCGGGAAGCCGTGTGGCACGCAATCATCCGCAGGAACTTCGGTGCCAACCATTTCATCGTGGGTCGGGACCACGCTGGCCCCGGCATGGACTCCGCCGGCAAGCCATTCTACGGACCGTATGAGGCCCGCGCGCTTGCCGAGTCCGTCCAGGCCGAGATCGGCGTCACGATTCTGCCGTTCGACGAGTTGGTGCACGTGCCCGATGAGGGGCGCTACGCGGAAGCGCACACCGTGCGCCAAGGCACTCGGGTCCTTTCGTTATCCGGCACGCAGGTTCGCCGTGATTTTCTAGCCAACGGCCGACCGCTCCCGGCGTGGTTCACGCGTCCGGAGGTCGCGGAAATCCTCGCCAACGCGTACCCGTCCCGGGAACAACAGGGTGTTTGCGTATGGTTCACCGGCCTGAGCGCGGCCGGCAAGAGTTCGATCGCGGAGGTGCTTGCGCTCCGACTTATGGAGTGGGGTAGGCACGTTACGGTACTGGACGGTGACGTCGTTCGAACGAACCTCTCCGACGGACTGGGATTCGGCCGAGACGATCGGGACACGAATGTCCGGCGCATCGGCTACGTTGCGGCGGAGATCGTCCGCCACCGCGGCACCGTGATCTGTGCCGCGGTCAGCCCATACCGCGCGACGCGGGCGGAATGTCGGGCGATGATCGGGACTGAACACTTCGTAGAGGTGTGGGTTGATACTCCGCTTGACGTGTGCGAGCGACGCGATCCAAAGGGCCTGTACGCGCGCGCGCGCCGAGGAGAGATCAAGGGCGTCACAGGGATCGACGATCCTTATGAAATGCCGGACGGCGCCGAACTGACGCTCAAGACGACGGATTGCACGCCTGCGGCGAACGTCGACAAGATCCTGCAATATCTGATCGAGCGGGGATACCTTGGCGGCGCCACAGCGGCTCCGCTATCAGAACGTCGCGCGGGTTCCGACGCGGAGAGATGAAACCCACATCTCGATTACTCATCACAGGTGGAGCCGGATTCATCGGCTCGCACCTTGCCGAAGCCTTACTCGACACCGGTGCGGCTGTGACCGTTCTGGACGACCTGTCGACCGGGCGGCGCGAGAACATCGCGGGGTTGCTGCGGCATCCGCGGTTCAGGCTGGTGGAGGGGTCAATATTGGACGAGGTGTTGATGGACGCCGAGATCCGGGATTGCGACGAAATCTATCACCTTGCCGCGGCGGTCGGAGTCAAGCTGATCTTCGAGCGCCCGGTTCGCGCGATCAAGATCAACGCCGGAGGTACTGAAAACGTTCTGGAAGCAGCCTGTCGGTGGAAGCGCAAAGTCTTTCTCGCCTCGACCTCCGAAGTGTACGGGAAGGATGCGCGTAATGAATCGCCGGGTTTCCGCGAGACCGATGACATCCGCTTTGGCGTTTCAATGCGGTGGTGCTACGCATCAGCGAAGATCCTCGACGAGTATCAGGCACGCGCCCGCTACCAGGAAAACGGACTGCCCGTGGTGATCGGGCGCTATTTTAACACCGTCGGTCCCCGACAAGTCGGCGCGTACGGCATGGTGATGCCCCGGCTGGTTCAACAAGCCTTGGAGGGCAGACCGTTGACCGTGTACGGCGACGGGACGCAGGTCAGGAGTTTCACCTGGGTAGGTGATGCGGTGAAAGCGACGGTGGCGCTGATGGCGCATCCGGGTGCGGTGGGAGAAATCTACAACATCGGCAGCGACGAAGCCGTCTCGGTGATCGAATTGGCCGAACGGATCAAGCGGGCGACGGGCACTGCCTCGAAGATCGAGTTCGTACCTTACAAAGAGGCCTACGGTGAAGGGTTTGAAGATGCACACCACCGAGTGCCCGACATCTCCAAACTCCGCACGGCGATTGGATACCGCCCGACCCGGACGCTCGACGAGATCTTGTCTGGTGTGATCGCCGCCTTTCGGGCGCAAGACGGTGAGGATCCTGCTGCGCCCGGAGGGACTGCCGACAGCGGTGAGTCGGGCGGTGCGGGAGGCAGGCCGGCACGCACTGCTCAGGCGGCAGAGGGCGCGTCATAATCTCTTCGGCCTTGTCGGCTCCGACCTCGATCGGCTTTGATATCGGTGCGCTGGGCACAACCGTAAGCGGCGAACGATTTCGCCCCGGTGCCGCAGGATAGGAGTTTTGGTTCCGAGAAACCCGGAGGCACCATGGCTTTGGCGGGCATTGGCGAACGCCTTCGCAACGCGCGCACGGCCCGCGGCCTGACGCTTGAGGACATCGAAGCAGCGACGCGCATCAAGCGCCGCTACTTGGACGCCCTCGAACGTGAAGCGTGGGACGAACTGCCCGGCACCACATACGGCCGCGGGTTCCTCGCATCCTACGCGCGGCAGCTCGGCATCTCCGCCGATGAGATCCTGGGTCTCTACCCGTCTCAATCTGCCGGTGGTCCGGCGGCCGCGGTTCCGAGGCCGGTTGAGGTCCGGATCACGCCGGCGAATCCGCAGTCGCGTCTCCGGCGGATTATCACCGCGATCGCGGTCGTCTTCGTCGCGGGCGCGGTCGTGCTCGCCTACATTCTCGTGGGACAGCTGCGGCAGTTTGCCGCGACCCGTCCGCGGCCGGAGGCGGCCGCGCCGGGCGGTGCCGGCGGACCCGCCGGGTCTCCGCCCGGCGCGACCCAACCGGCGGGTGCGCCCGCGGTGACGCCGACGTCTGGGGGACAGGCGGCGGGTGCGCCGCCGGCCACACCCGGCGCCCCGGGGCAAACCGTCACTCCCACCGGCGGACAGAATGTCGTGGTCAGCGCGCTGGCGACAGATCGGTCCTGGGTGCGGGTGGTCTCCGATGGCTCCGTGGTGTTCGAGGGATTCGTGAGCGCCGGCGATCACCAGGTGTGGGAGGGAAAGCATCAGGTCAGCCTGCGGGTGGGCAACGCCAGCGCCTTGGATCTGTCGGTGAACGGTCAGAACGTCGGCCGGCTCGGCAACCCGGGCGACGTCGTGGAGCGGACGTTTACGTCCGGCGCCCCCGGCGGGACCGCGCCGGCGGCGCCCACGGCTCCGCCCGCCACGACCCCGGCGGCCGCTCCGCCCGCCACGCCCCCGGCCCGGCCGGCGGCCCCGGCTCCCGCGCCCGTCGCCCCGGCGCCGGCCACACCACGCCCCGCGCCGGCCCCGCCCGCTCCGCCGAACGCGCCGGCGGTGACCCCGACGAATCCGGCCCCGACCCAGCACCAATGACGGCGACTGTTCGATGGCACGGGGGGTGCGCGCGATGACCCGCGCGGAGATCATTTCTGTCGGAACAGAGCATCTTCTCGGCCAGATCACCGACACCAACGCCGTCTGGCTCTGCAACGTGCTGGCCGGCGCCGGGATCGCCGTGTACTACCGGTCGACGGTGGGCGACAACGTGGGGCGAGTCCAGGAGGTGTTCCGCGAGGCGCTCAGTCGCGTCGACCTGGTCATCGCGACCGGCGGGCTCGGCCCGACCGACGACGACCTCACGGTCGCCGCGGTGGCCGAGGCGCTGGGCCTGCCGATAGAGCGGAACGAAGAGGCGTGGACCCACGTGCAGGCATTCTTCCGGCGGCGCAACCGTCCGCTCACGAGCCAGCAGCAGAAGCAGGCGATGATGCCCCGCGGGGCGCACATGATCCCCAACACGCGGGGCAGCGCCCCGGGCGTCGTCGTGGAGCACGAGGGGAAGACGCTCGTCTTTACGCCCGGCGTGCCGCGCGAGATGAAGGGGATGATCGAGGATCACGTCATTCCGTATCTCCGCGCGCGCGGCCTGGCTGGGACCGACGTCATCCGCTCCCGCATTCTCCGGGTCGCCCTCGGTGAGTCGATCGTCGAAGACCGCGTCCGCGACTTGATGCGCGCCGGCACGAACCCCACGATCGCGCCCTACGCGCACACCGGCGAATGCCATCTGCGCATCACCGCGCGCGGGGAGGAGGCCGGCGTCGACGGCCTGCTCGACGAGACCGAACTGGCGGTCCGCGAACGTCTGGGGCGCGCGATCTACGCGGTCGGCGAGCAAACGCTGGAAGAGACCGTCGCGAGGCAGCTGGCCGACGCCGGCCTCACGATCGCCGTCGCCGAGTCGTGCACGGGAGGGCTGATCGCGCACCGCCTCACGCGGACCCCCGGGGCGTCGATGTACCTGGACGGCGGCGTGATCGCCTACAGCAACGCGGCCAAGAACCGTTGGCTCTCGGTGCCGCAGAATCTGATCGCGCGCCACGGCGCGGTGAGTCCGGAGGTGGCGCGGGCCATGGCCGAAGGCGCGCGCGCACACGCGGAAACGGACCTCGCGGTCTCGACGACGGGCATTGCCGGTCCGTCGGGAGGCACCCCCGAGAGACCGGTGGGCTTGGTGTTCATCGCGCTCGCTCATGCCGGCGGCACGGACGTCCGCGAGATGCGCTACGGCACAGAGCCCGGCCGCGCGGGCGTCCAGTATCTCGCGTCCCAGACCTCGCTCGACATGATCCGGCTGTATCTGCTTGACTTGGGAGAGCGCGCCCCGCGGTGACTCCCGCTCCGCGCGGCGGGGCGGGCGCGCCCGGTCCCGACGCGGCGCGCCCCGGCCAGGCGGATCGTCATCGCACCTTCATCGCGGTTCCGCTCGCGCCGGACGTTCGCGACGCCGCGGCGAGGGCGCGCGCCCCGCTCGCGGCGTACGCCGACCGGTTCCGCTGGGTTTCGCCCTCGCATCTGCATCTGACGCTGCAGTTTCTCGGGGACATTCCGACGGCAGAGGTGGCCGAGGCCGTCGAGGCGGCCCGCGCCGCCGCCGGTGCGACCGCACCGTTTGCGATCAGCTTCGCGGGGGTTGGGGCCTTCCCGTCCACGGCCGCGCCGCGCGTGGTGTGGGTGGGCGTGACGCGCGGCGCCGAGCGCCTCGTCGCGCTCGCCGGCTCGCTCGCCCGCGCGCTTCGCGATCGGCGCTTCGCGCTCGACCCCAGGCCGTTTGCGCCGCACCTGACGCTCGCACGGGCGCGCGGGACCGGCCGGCCGCCGGACTTGAGACACGAGGCCGAGGCGCTCGATCGTGTGGTATTGGGCGACCAGTCCGTGACCGAACTGGTGGTGGTGAAGAGCGTGCTCGGCGCGTCCGAGCCCGTGCACACGATCGTCGCGACGGCAGCCCTCGGCGTCACCTCCCGGGGGTCCGATTGAATGGATGGCGAATTCTTCGAAGTGAAAACTCAGTGGTCAACGAAAGTTCACGCCGTGGCTTGACATACGAACAACTGTTTGGTATGTTGGGGCCAACTTAATACGCGAAAAAGTCGCATCAGCGACCGTCGACGCGGCGGAGGGAACGGTCCCCATGAACGAACGGCAGCGCGCCCTGGACCTCGCCTTGACCCAGATCGAGAAGCAGTTCGGCAAGGGTTCGATCATGAAGCTCGGCGAGCACCAGGCCAAGCTGAACGTCGACGTGATCCCCACGGGTATTCTGGCCCTCGACGCCGCGCTGGGCGTCGGCGGCGTGCCCCGCGGCCGGATCGTCGAGATCTACGGCCCCGAATCGTCCGGCAAGACGACGCTCGGCTATCACGTCGTCGCCGAGGCGCAGCGTGAAGGCGGGGTCGCGGCGTTCATCGACGCGGAGCATGCTCTCAATACCGAGTACGCCCGCAACGTCGGGGTCGACATCGACAACCTCCTGATCTCCCAGCCGGACTCCGGCGAGCAGGCGCTCGAGATCGGCGAGATGCTCGTTCGGTCCGGCGCGATCGACGTGATCGTGGTGGACTCGGTGGCGGCGCTCGTGCCGCGGGCGGAGTTGGACGGTGAGATGGGGGACGCGCACGTCGGTCTGCAGGCGCGGCTCATGTCCCAGGCGATGCGGAAGCTCGTCGGCGCCATCAGCAAGTCCCGCACCACGATGATTTTCATCAACCAGCTGCGCGAGAAGGTCGGCGTCATGTTCGGCAACCCCGAGGTCACCAGCGGGGGCCGCGCGTTGAAGTTCTACGCCTCGGTGCGCATGGAGATCCGCCGGATCGAAACGCTGAAGTCGGGCGATCAGGCCATCGGCCAGCGCGTGCGGATCAAAGTTGTCAAGAACAAGCTCGCCGCGCCGTTCCGGGACTGCGAAGCCGACATCATCTTCCCGCGGGGAATCAGCAAGTCCGCCAGCCTGCTGGATGTGGCCGCGCTCCACGGGATCGTCTCGCGGTCTGGGACGTGGTTCGCCTACAAGGACATGAAGATCGGCCAGGGCCGCGACAACGCCCGCGAGTTCCTCGAGAACAATCCGGAGCTGGCGCGCGAGATCGACGCCAAGACCCGCGAGAAGCTCGGGATCGTGCGCGTGCCGGCCTCCGCCGCGGCCGCGCCGGACGCCGCGCCCGACGGCAGCGCATCTCGCCGCCTAGTCCCCGAAGGGGGGAACGGCAACGGCGCCGCTCCCGAAGCAAAAAGCCCGGCGCCGAGGCCGGCCGTTCCCACCTCCGTGCCATCTGAAGACGAGCTCAGGAAAGTCGCCGGCGCAGCCGTGGTTGCGAAGGGAGTCGCGCCTCGGGCTCAGCGGTGAATCGCGCAGGGCGCGTCCCTGCGGCCCGGTACCGGTCTCGCGGCCGACACCGCTCAGGCGGCGTCGGCCGTGATGCGTCCGCGGAGCAATCGAGCTCCGGGGCCTCCGGAGGCGCTGCCCCGGGGCCTGCCCGCATCGCCGTGATTCGGGCGTCCGGCGGGCCCGCGTCCGGTGCCGGCGAGTTGCGCCTGATTGTGCTGGAGGACGGACGGCGGTTCCGGGTGGACGCCGAGGAGGTCGCACGTCTCGGTCTGGAGCCCGGCGTTGTGCTCGCCCCGCCGGCGCTCCTGCTGCTCGAGAGCCGCGACGCCTACCGGCGCGCGCGGGAGACCGCGCTCCGTCTGCTTGGGGCGCGGCCGCGCAGCACCGCCGAGCTTCGGGCGCGCCTCCGGCGCGCCGGGGCGCCGTTGGAATCGGTGGTGTCGGTCATCACCGACCTCACGAACGACGGCTATCTCAACGATTTGGAGTTCGCGCGGGCGTGGGTGCAGAATCGTCTCGCGGTCCGGCCGTGCGGTGCGCTGCGGCTTCGCTCGGAATTGCGCGAAAAAGGCGTCGCCAGTTCGCTGATCGAGCAGGCGATCCGCGAGGTGTGCGGCGAAGAAGAAGCGGCGGCCGCGAATGCGGCCGGAGGTCCTGCGGAGACAGGGGAAGAACGGCGCGCGCGCGATCTCGTCGAGCGTCGCCTCCGCGCCTACGCGCGCCTCGCGTGGGATGCCAGGATCCGGCGGCTGGCCGGCCTGCTCCAGCGCCGGGGATTCGCCGCACCAACAATCGCACGCGTTCTTCGGACGGTGCAACGGAGCGACCGCGGTGGGATCTCGGATGCGTAACGGGCGCGAGGCGCGGCCCGCCGGCCGACCAGCGGCCGGCAACCATGAAATCAAAGCCGTACCTCTGAAGGGCAGACGGCCCGGCGGCGCGGACACGGATCAACTCGCCCTCGGGCTGGCTTCAACCGACGTCGATGACCTCGCGCCGCTCCAGGACACCGGCATCGGTTTTCTCGACGGCGCTCACTCGCTCGACGTCCAATCACCCGAGGTCGCCGCCGCGGCCGCGACGGCGACCACGCGCGCCGATGAGATCCTCGCCGGGCTCACCGACGAGCAGCGGGATGCCGTGACGCACGCCGCCGGCCCGCTCCTGATCGTCGCCGGCGCCGGCACCGGAAAGACCGCCGTCATCACCCGCCGCATCGCGCACCTCATCGCGACCAAGGAAGCCCGACCGAGCGAGATCCTGGCGCTCACCTTCACCGACCGCGCCGCGGCCGAGATGGAGGAACGGGTCGACCGGTTCGTGCCCTACGGCTACACCGATACCTGGATCAGCACGTTTCACGCGTTCGGGGACCGCGTGCTCCGCGAGAACGCCCTCCACCTCGGTCTCTCGCCGGACTTCCGGGTACTGAGCCGTCCCGAGCAGGTCATCTTCATGCGCGAGCGGCTGTTCCAGCTGCCCCTCGATTATTTCCGCCCGCTTGGCGACCCGACCCGGTACGTCGACGCCCTGATTACGCTGTGGAGCCGGGCCAAGGACGAGGCCGTCACGCCGGAGGACTACGCGGCCTACGCGGAGCGCCTCGCCGCGGAGGCCGCGTCCCAGCCGGACAACGCCGCGCTGGCCGAGCAGGCGCGCCAGCAGCGCGAGCTCGCGGCGACGTATCGCGCCTATCAGACGATGCTGGCCGAGGCGAGCTGCGTCGACTTCGGCGACCTGATCGTGCTGACGCTGCGCCTGCTGCGGGAGCACCCGTCGGTCCGCGAGGCCTACCAGTCGCAGTTCCGCTACCTGCTCGTCGACGAATTCCAGGACACCAACTTCGCGCAGTTCGAGCTCGTAAAGCTGTTGGCCGGGGGCCGGCGCAACCTGACCGTCGTCGCCGACGACGACCAGGCGATCTACCGCTGGCGCGGCGCGTCGTACAGCAACATCTCCTATTTCACCGAGGCGTATCCGGACGCGCGGATGGTCGTGCTCACCCGCAACTTCCGCTCGACGCAGTTGATTCTCGATTCGGCGTACCGGCTGATCCGCCACAACGATCCCGACCGCCTCGAGGTCCGGCACGGCATCGACAAGCGGCTGCGCTCGGCCACGGAGCCGGGGCAGCTGCCGCGCCACCACCAGTTCGAGACGCTCGCCGAGGAGGCGGACGACGTGGCCGGCCGGATCGAGGACGCCGTGCGGACCGGCCGCTGGCGGTACCGCGATGTCGCGATCCTGGTCCGCGCCAACCGGGACGCCGATCCGTTCATGCGGGCCCTCAACATGCGCGGCATTCCGTTCACCTTCACCGGGACCCGCGGCCTCTACGATCGCGAAGAGATCCGCTTCCTCACCGCGTTCCTGCGCGTGCTGGCGCACCCGAGCGACAGTATGTCCCTGTACCTGCTGAGCTCGTCGCCCTTCTACGACGTGCCCCCCGCGGACCTCGCGCTCTGCACCAGCTACGGCCAGCGCCGCAACCGGTCGCTGAACCAGGTCTACCGGGCGCTGCCGCGGCTCAACGACCTCGAGGTCTCGGCGCCTGGGCGGGCGGTCATCGCGAAGATCGTCGAGGATCTCGACGCGATGGGCCGGCTGGCCGCGACGATGAAGACCGGCCGCGTGCTCTACGAATATGCGGTCACGCATACCGGTTACGTGCACCGCCTCGCCGCGTCCGAGGAGCCGGCCGACGCGCACCGGGTCGCCAACATCGCGCGGTTTTTCGACCTCGTCGCGCGCTACGGGGAGAGCGCGAAGGTGGACCGCGTGCCGGCGTTCGTCGAATACTTGGAATTGCTGATCGAGGCCGGCGACGATCCCGCGACGGCGGAGGCCGAGGCGGACACCGACGCCGTGCGCGTGCTCACGATCCACAAGGCGAAGGGCCTCGAGTTCCCGGTCGTGTTTCTGGTCAGCCTCGTCGCCGAGAAGTTTCCGTCGCGGGCGCGGCGGGAGCCGCTCGCCCTGCCGGACGCGCTGATGCGCGACATCCTGCCGAGCGGAGACTTCCACCTCCAAGAGGAGCGCCGGCTCTGCTACGTCGGCATGACCCGGGCGCGCCGGGAGCTCTACCTGACCGGCGCGTGGGACTACGGCGGCGTGCGGCGCCGCAAAGTGAGCCGGTTCGTCTTGGAGGCGCTCGACCTGCCCCGGATCGAGCCGGCCGCGGCCGCGGCGTCGCCCGCGCAGGCGGTGGAGCGGCACGCGCCGCCGGCCGCCCCGGCGGAGGGGCCGATCGTGCTGCTGCCGCCGTCCGACGATCCGGTGCCGCTCTCGTTCCGGCAGGTCGACGACTACACGACCTGTCCGTACAAGTACCGGTACATCCACGTGCTGCGCGTCCCCATTCTGCGGGACCATCGGATCGCGTACGGCGCGGCGCTCCACGAGGCCGTCCAGGAATACAACCGCCGCCGCGCGCGGCGCCAGCCGGTCACCGCGGACGATCTCGTGGCGACGCTCGAGCGGGCGTGGATCAGCGAGGGGTTTCTCAGCCGCGAGCACGAGGACCGGCGCCTCGAAGAAGGCCGCGCGGTGCTGCGCCGCTTCTTCGCCTACCAGGAGGCCGGCGGGACGGTGCCCACGTTCGTCGAGCGGGAGTTCCGGTTCCGCTCCGGGGGGGCCTACGTGCGCGGCCGGTGGGACCGCGTCGACATCCGCGGGAACGACGTCGTGATCATCGACTTCAAGAGCACGGACGTGCGGACGCAGGAAGACGCCGACCGGCGCACCCGGGACAGCGAGCAGCTCGCGATCTACTCCCTCGCATATCAGGAGGTGCTCGGCCGGCTCCCGGACCGCGTCGAGCTGCACTTTCTCGGCCGCGAGATCATGGTCGGCCGGGCGCACAAGGACGCCGAGGACGTGACGGAGGCGCGGGAGATGATCGAGCGCGCGGCCGAGGGCATCCGGGCGCGCCAGTTCACCGCGACCCCGGATCCGTATCGCGCCTGCCCGTACTGCGCCTTCAAGCAAATTTGTCCGTTCACGGCGGCCGAATGAGCCTGCGCCTCCTGCACACCTCCGACGTGCACCTCGGGGCGACGTTCAAGGTGCTGGGCGACCGGGGGCCGGAGCACCGCAAGCAACTGCGGGAGACGCTGACCCGCCTGATCGATCTCGCCCTCGCGGAGCGCGTCGACGCGGTGCTGATCGCGGGCGACCTCTTCGATTCGGTGGCGGCGGCCCGCGTGCACGCGCCGTTCGCCGCCGAACAGCTGAGCCGGCTCGGACAGGCGGGCATTCCCGTCTGCGCGATCGCCGGCAACCACGACCCCCTCGGCGAAGGCAGCGCCGGCGTGTGGACGGACCTCGAGCGCCGCTGTCCGGGGCTGACCGTGTTCGGGCAGCAGCTCGGCGAGCGCGTCATCGCCGAGTGCGATCTGACGGTCGTGGGACGGTCGGCGCCGCGGCGGCTGTCCGTCGAGAGCCCGCTCGCCGGACTGCCGGTTCGCCGCGCCACGCGCTACCAGGTCGCCGTGGCCCACGGCAGCGTGCAGCGGCCCGACTTCGAGGCGCAGTTCACGATGATCACGCCGCGGGAGATCGCCGCGAGCGCGGTCGATTACCTTGCCCTCGGCGACTGGCATTCGGCGCAGGACGTCTCGGCCGGCGGGGTGGCTGCATGGTACAGCGGCGCGCCGGAGATGATCGATCTTGACGAGGGTCAATCCGGGCACGTGCTGCTCGTCACGATTCCCGAGCCCGGCCGCGCCGAGGTCGAGCGGCGCCGCGTGGGCCGCCGCCGCAGCGGGCGGCTCGTCGTCGATCTGGCGACGGCGGGCGACGGCGAGGCGATCGCCCGCCGCATCCGCGAGCACGCCGATCCGAACCTGGCGCTGCGCGTTGTCCTGACGGGGCTCGGCGGCCTCGACACGCGGGTCCTGGCCGAGCGGCTGCGCGAGGACCTCGCGCCGTCGTTTTTCCGCCTCGATCTCCGCGACGAATCGCGCCTCCGGCCCGACGTGGCCGATCCCTCGCAATATCCCGATCACACCGTGATCGGCCGCTTTGTGCGCGAGATGCAGGAGCAGATCGCGATGCGCCAGGGAGACGACCGCGCGCTCGCCGAGGAGGCGCTCGCCTACGGCGTCGCGCTGCTGCAGGGGACCATGGAGCTCCCCGGATGATCATCCGGCGCGTGCGGGTGCGGTGCTTCCGCGGGCTCGGCGATGAGGAGCTCGCGTTTGCGCCGGGCCTCAACGTCGTGCGCGGGCGCAACGACGCCGGCAAATCCACGCTGCACCTTGCCTTTTCCGCCGCGCTCTTCCCCGTACGTCCGTCCGAGGCGAAGTCGTACCGCCCGTGGGGCGAGGCGGACGGAGAGGTGATGCTGGAGTTCGAGGCCGATGGCCGCCGTTATGAGCTGCAAAAAGACTTCGCCTCGCAGAAGACCCTGCTGCGCGTGGACGGCGGCGAGTGGGAGACGTCGAAAGACGTGGCCGCGCGTGTCGGCGCGCTGCTCGGGTTCGGGAGTCTCGCCCTGTTTCGGGCGACGGCGCACATCGGGCAATGGCAGCTGGCCCCGTCCGAGGGCGAGGCGCGCGAGATCGGCGCGCATCTGTCGAGGATCATGACGGGCGGGGACGGGGACGCCGTCCGCGTGCTCAAGGCGATCGCCGACTGGGTCCGACGGCAGGAGATCGGCCTGCGCGGCCGGCCGGCGACGGCGCCCGGGCCGCTCAAGCGCGGTCAGGACCGGCTCAAAGCCCTCGCCGACGAACGCCAGCGGCTCGCCGCCGAGGTTAAGGAGATCGAAGGGGCCGCCTCCGAGCGCGAGGTGCGCGCGGCGCGGATCAGCCAGCTGGAGAGCGCGGTCGCCGAGGACGAGGCGCTGCTTGGCGCCAACCGCCGGCTGCTCGAGCTGGACCGGCGATGGGACGAGGCCGGCCGGCGCGGCGGCGATCTGTCGGCGCGCTTGGAGCGCATCGACGCCGCGGCGCGGGCCCTCGCCGCGGCCGAACGGGACCCGGCGCTTCAGGCGCCGGAGATTCCCGACGACGCGTGGCGCGGGCTTCAGCAGGCCGACGCGCGCGCGGATGTGCTTCGGCAGCAGCTGGAAGCCGCGGAGACGCCGCCGGCTCAAACCCCGTTGAGCGCCCGGCCGGAGGCGGGGGGAACCATACCGGCTGGTGCCGGGAGGCCGCGGCCCGGCGCCGCCGCGCCGCTCCTCGCGACGTTGGCCGCTGCCGGCGGGCTCGCCGGTCTCACGCTCGTCGCCGCGCACCACCCGGCGGCGGGGGCCGTCGCGCTGGCGGTCGCGGCCGTCGCGGGTGGAGCGCTGGCGGTCGTACACACGCGTGCGCGCGCGGACGCCCGCCGGATGGCGCTCCAGGAACGCGAGCGCGCCGAACAGGCCGGCCGGGCGCTGACTCTGCTGCGCGAACAGGCCGGAGCGGCGGCGGAGGCGGTCCGTCGGGATCTCGCGGCGCTCGGCGTCGCGTCGATCGAGGCGGCCGCGGCGCAGGCCGCCGCGGCGCGCACCGCGCGCGACCGGCGGCAGGCCGCTTCACAGCTGCTCGAAGGGCTTCTCGGCGGACAGTCGAGGGACGCGATCGCCGAATCACACCGCCAGGTGCGGACCGAACTCGGCGCGGTGCAGGCGCAGCGCGAAGATCCCGATCTCGGACTTCGGCGGCTGGACGCCGCGGCGTTCCAGCGGCGCCAACTCGACGCCCAGCACCGCCGGCAGGCGCTCGACCAGGAGAAGGCGGCCGTGCAGCGGCTCGAAGGGCGCCTCGCCGGACGATCGCCCCACGAGGCGCTCGCGCGGGTGGAAGAGGAGCTTGCCGACACGGAAGCCCGCCTGGCGCGGCAGCAGCGGCAGGTCGAGGCGCTCCGTCTCACGCACGACGTGCTGGACCGCGCGCACCGCGCGACCATCGTACCCGGACGGGCCCGCCTCGAAGAACTGGCGAGCGGCTATCTGCGCCGGCTCTCGAACGGCGCCTACGATCGGATCGCGGTGGACGAGCAGACGCTGGCGCCGAGGGTGTGGGTGGGGGCGCCGAAGGAGTGGGCGGAGGTCTCGGCGCGCGAGATCGGCAGCGGCGGCGTGGACCAGTGTTATCTCGCGCTGCGGCTGGGTCTGGCCGATGTCCTGGCCGATGGCCGGCGGCCGCCGCTCTTTCTCGACGATCCGTTTCTCGCGTACGACGACGACCGTCAGGCCTCGGCGATGACCTTTCTGCGAGGTCTCGCGGGGGACCGGCAGATCTTTCTGTTCACGTGCCGCACGATGTACGACGGCTACGCCGACCACGTGGTGGTGCTCGGCGAGCGCGCACCGTTGCCCGCCCCGGCACGGTCACCCAGCCCGACCTGATCCTAGCGCGCGCTCCGGGCCAGGATCCGCACGTCCGTGAGCAGATCCTTGGGATCGAAGTTGGCGGGAAGGAAGACCCGCACCTGGCCCTGGGGATCGATGAGGTAGACGATCGTGGTGTGGCCGATACCGTGGGCCGCCGCGTCGCTGGCCGAGGCGCCTTCTTTGGCGTCGCTTGCGACGAAGTAGTGCGCCCAGACCGGCCGCAGCTGCGCCGATGTGCCGCGGACGTAGGTGAGCACCCCCGTCACCTGGTGCGCGTCCAGAAACTGGCGCACGGCGTCGGGGGTGTCGCCCGCCGGATCGACGCTGACGGCGACAAATGCCACCCGGCCGGCGAGGGGCCCGAGCTGCGCGTGGACCTTGTTGATTTGGTCGGCGACCAGCGGACAGTAATCCGGACAGTGCGCATACAGGAATGTGAGCGCGACGACCTTCCCGCGCATCGACGCCAGCGAGACCATCCGGCCGTCGGGGTCGGGCAGCTCGAAGTCGTAGGCCCGCACGGGCGGGGTGAGCACCGCGCCTTCGAGAGGCGGGGGGGCCAGCCGGCTCCGCACCCACAGGCCCGCTCCGGCAGCCAGAATGATCAGGAGCGCCGCCGCGATCCACCACGACCGCGGACCGGTGCGCCGTGCTTGTGTCATTGCGTCTCCTTCACGATCGTTCTCCTCCACTATAGTCCCATATTCTTATACACCGGCGGCGCGGCGGCAGATCGCCCGGCGCAGCGGCCGTCCCGGGCCGGCGACCGAGCCGCGGACCCCCCGGCCCGGCCGGGGTTGACCCCCCGGCCGGGCGCGGGCTACAATAGATTGAAATTATAGCGTACGGATGTCCGGTTAACGTGTCTTTTTTGACGGTCCATCGTTAGGCGATCGCACCGGCGCACGAGATCATCGGTCCTAGCAGGACCGGGATGGAGGTCTCACAGGCCAGCAGCGACGCACGACGCAACACCAAGAGGGGGTGACCACCACGAGCACGGTCCAGTACGCTGTGACCGGCGTGATCGGGTTGGCGCTCTTCCTCCTTGGGTACCTTCTGCGGAAGTACGCCGGCGAGGCGAAGATCGGCAGCGCTGAAGAAGCCGCCCGGCGGATTCTCGACGAGGCCAAGACAGCCGCGCAACGGGAGGCGGACAGCAGACAGCGAGAAGCGCTCCTGGAGGCCAAGGACGAGGCGTTCCGCATCAAGCGGGACGCCGAACGGGAGATTCGGGAGCAGCGCGCCGAACTGCAGCGTCTTGAGCGGCGTGTGGTCCAGCGTGAGGAAACGCTGGATCGAAAGTTGGAGGCGCTCGAGAAGCGCGATCAGGCCCTCGCACAGCGCGAGCAGGAGGTTTCCAGGGTCCGGGAAGACGTTCAGGCACTGCACGACGCCCAGCGGCGGGAGCTCGAACGGGTCGGCGCGCTCACGCTGGAAGAGGCCAAGCAGGAACTGCTGCAGCGGGCGGAAGGCGAGATCCGGCACGAAGTCGCGCAGACCGCGCGAAAGATCGAATCGGAGGCCCGCGAGGGCGCGGAGCGGCGGGCGCGGGAGGTTGTGGCGCTCGCCATCCAGCGCTGCGCCGCGGACCACACCGCGGAGGTCACCGTGTCGGTGATCCCGCTGCCGAACGAAGAGATGAAGGGGCGGATCATCGGCCGCGAAGGCCGCAATATCCGCGCCCTGGAGAGCCTGACGGGCGTCGACTTCATCATCGACGACACGCCCGAGTCGGTGACGTTGTCGTCGTTCGATCCGATCCGCCGCGAGATCGCCAAAGTCACGCTGGAAAAGCTCCTCGCCGACGGCCGCATCCACCCGGCGCGCATCGAAGAGATGGTCGAGAAGGCCCAGCGCGATCTCGAGACGCGCATCAAGGAAGCCGGCGAACGCGCCGTCTTCGAGGCCGGCGTCCACGGCCTGCATCCCGAGGAGATCAAGCTGCTCGGCCGGCTCAACTTCCGGTTCAGCTACGGGCAGAATCTGCTGCAGCACTCGATCGAGGTCGCGCTCCTTGCGGGCCTCATGGCGAGCCAGCTCGACGCGGATCCCGAATTGGCGCGCCGGGCCGGCATGCTGCACGACATCGGCAAGGCGCTGACGCACGAGATCGAAGGCACGCACAGCGACATCGGTATGGACGTGGCGCGCCGGTACCACGAGTCGCCGGAGGTGCTCAACGCGATCGCCTACCATCACGGCGACGCCGAAGCGACCTGCGTCGAAGCGGTCCTGGTGGCCGCGGCCGACGCGATCTCCGCGTCGCGGCCGGGCGCGCGCAAGGAAACCGTCGAGATGTACGTCAAGCGCCTCGAGAACCTCGAGCGCATCGCGACGTCCTTTACGGGCGTCGACCGCGCCTACGCCATCCAGGCCGGCCGGGAGATCCGGGTGCTGGTCCGGCCGCAGGAGATCGACGACCCCGCCGCCGCGCTGCTCGCGCGTGAGATGGCGAAGAAGATCGAGGAGGAGCTGGAGTACCCGGGGCAGATCAAGGTGACGGTCCTGCGCGAGACGCGCGCCGTCGAGTACGCGAAGTAGACGGCGCGGCCGCCGGGTCGGCGAACGGAGCCGGAACCGCGCATGAATCTGCTGTTCATCGGGGACGTCGTGGGACGTCCGGGGCGCCGGGCGGTCGCGCAGTGGCTGCCCGCGCTCCGGCGCGAGCTCCGGGCCGATTTTGTGATCGCCAACGGCGAGAACTCCGCGGGCGGCTTCGGGGTCACGCCGGAGACGTTCAACGATCTGACCGCGGCCGGGGCGGACGTCGTCACCGGGGGCAACCACATCTGGCATACCCGCGAAGCGCCGGCGCTGCTCGACGGAGAGCCGCGGCTCCTCCGGCCGGCGAACTATCCCACGGGCGCGCCGGGGCGGGGGGCGGGCGTCTTCGCCGCCGCCGGCGGGACGCGCGTCGGTGTGCTCAACCTCGAAGGCCGCGCGTTCATGCAGCCGCTGCTCTCGCCGTTCGACTGCGCCCGCGAGGAGATCGAACGGCTCCGCACGGAGACGCGCGTGATCTTCGTCGACATGCACGCCGAGGCCACGTCGGAAAAGGCGGCGCTGGCCTGGTATCTCGACGGCCGCGTCTCCGCGGTGGTCGGCACGCATACCCACGTCCAGACCGCGGACGAGCGCGTGCTGCCGGGCGGGACGGCGTTCATCACCGACGCCGGGATGACGGGGCCGCGCGACTCGATCATCGGGATGAGCCGCGAAACCGTGCTGCCGCGGTTCCTCACGCTGCTGCCCGCGCGGTTTGAGGTCGCGTCGGGCCCGGTGCAGTTGAACGGCGTCTTCATCGAGATCGACGCCGAGACCGGGCACGCGACGGCGATCCGCCGCGTGAGCCGCGTCGAAGAGTCGCACGGCGCTAAGTCGTAAGAGGCACGTACGTACGTTCGCCGTCGGGGAGGGATTGTGAACCGGACTCTCGAATCAGCAGGCTTCGCCAGCCACATCGCCGCGCCACAGTCGACGCACTCCCTCGAGGAGGCTCGAAGCATGGACGTGCTCAAGGTCGTTGCGAAGCCTACGACTACCGCCGACGTGCTCAAGGTCGCCGCTAAGTCGAATCCCACCGCCGTCGCGGGCGCCTTGGCCGGCGTCGTGCGCGAGCGCGGGACCGCGGAGCTGCAGGCGATCGGCGCGGCCGCCATCAACCAGGCGATCAAGGCCATCGCGATCGCGCGCGGCTACGTCGCGCCGAGCGGACTCGACCTCGTGTGCGTCCCGGCGTTCGCCGATGTGCAAATCGACGGGCAGGACCGCACCGCGATCAAGCTCATCGTATCGCCCAGGTAGGCGCCCTCGATCTGAAAGTCGATCTCCACACCCACAGCACCGCGTCCGACGGGCTGCTCGCGCCCGCGCGCCTCGTGGTCACGGCGCGCGAACACGGCGTGGGGACGCTGGCTCTCACCGACCACGATACGACGGCCGGGCTCGACGAGGCGCTCGCGGAGGGCCGGCGCATCCACATCGACGTGATTCCCGGCGTCGAGATTAACACCGACGTCGGCGAATACGAGGTGCACATCCTCGGCTACTTCGTCGATCACACACGCGCCGATTTCCAGACGTTTCTCGCGCGCATGCGGGCGGGGCGTGTGGAGCGCGCGCGGGCGATGGTGGACCGGCTGCACGCGCTTCAGGTGCCGGTCGAGTGGGACCGGGTGCAGGCGATCGCGGCGGGCGCGTCGATCGGACGGCCGCACATCGCGCGGGCGCTGCTCGAGGCGCGGCGGGTCGCCACCGTGCAGGAGGCATTCGAGCGGTTTCTTGGACGGCACGCCCCGGCGTACGTGCCGCGCCTTGCGGTCTCGCCGGAGGAAGCCGTGGAGGCCCTGAGGGCGGCCGGCGGCGTGCCGGTGCTGGCGCACCCCGGATGGGCGTCGAGCGGCCCCGCGATCGACCGCGTGCCCCAGTTGGTGGCGCACGGCCTCGCCGGGCTCGAGGTATACTACCCTGATCATACCGCGGAGATGACCGCGCGCTACCTCGAGGTCGCGCGGCGGCACGGACTCGTCGCCACCGGCGGGACGGACTTTCACGGCGGCGGGCTCGCGACCCGCGTGCCGCCCGGCAGCGTGCGCGTGCCCGCGGATGTCGTGCCGGCGCTGCGCGCGCGGTGGCAGGAGGCCCAGAAGGCGGCCGGAGGTCCTGCGCAGACGGAGCAGGAGGCCCAGGGGGCTGCCGCGCCGCGGACGGCGCAGTAGAATTGATGATGGCGGCCGAGGGGCCGCGCGACTTGGGAGGATTCGATGATGCGCTGTCCCCGATGCGGGGTGGAAAATCCGGAAGGCAAGATTGTCTGCCGGGCGTGCGGCGCCCGGCTGCGTCCCGCCGCGGCGGCGGCCGGCGCGGGCGCGCCGCGTGAGACCGACGCCGACCTGCGCCGCCGGGTCTCCTACGATCTCATGCGGATTCTCTGGGTCGCCGGCGTGGTCATCGCCGTCGGCCTGGGACTCGGCTTCCTGGTCAAGTAGCGGACGCCGGGTGCCCGCATGAATCACGCCTCGTTTCGCCGGCTGCCGTCGATTGAACGGCTGCTGCAGAGCCTGGAAGCGGCCGGAGACCTCGGGCGGCATCCGCGCCGGCTCGTTGTCGCCTGCGCACGGGAAGCCGTGGACCGCGCACGCCGCCGCCTCGCCGACGTTCCCGGCGCCGGCGCGGCCACCGTGGAGACGCTGGTCGTCGAGACGCGCGCTCTGCTCGCGGAACGCGCGGCGCCGTCGCTCGCCCGGGCGATCAACGCCACCGGCGTGGTGCTGCACACGAATCTCGGGCGCGCTCCGCTCTCGGACGCGGCGCGACGCGCGGTCGCCGACGCCGCCGGCTACACGGTGCTCGAGATCGACGCGGCCACGGGCGTGCGCGGCTCCCGGCAGGCGCACGTCGCGGGTCTTCTACGCGAACTGACCGGCGCCGAGGAAGGGCTCGCCGTCAACAACAACGCGGCCGCGGTGCTGCTTGCGCTCACCGCGCTCGCCCGCGGCCGCGACGTCATCGTCTCGCGCGGCGAGCTGGTCGAGATCGGCGGCAGCTTCAGGATGCCCGATATCATGGCCGCCGGGGGCTGCCGGCTCGTCGAGGTCGGGACGACCAACAAGACCTACCTGCAGGACTACGAGGCAGCGCTCACGCCGGACACGGCGCTGCTCGTGAAGGTTCACCGGAGCAACTTTGCGATGCGGGGATTCGTGCACGACGTCGGCGCGGCTGAGCTCGTGGCCCTCGGCCGGCGCGCCGGCGTGCCGGTGTTGTTCGATATGGGGAGCGGCGCGCTCGTCGATCTCGGCGCGCGCGGGCTGCCGCCGGAGCCGACCATGACCGCGGCGGTCACGGCGGGCGTCGACGTCGTGACCGCGAGCGGCGACAAGCTGTTGGGCGGTCCGCAGGCCGGACTGATCGTCGGGCACCGCGAACCGCTGGCCCGCATCCGCGCCCACCCGCTGGCCCGGGCCATGCGCATCGACAAGCTGGATCTCGCGGCCCTCGAGGCCACGCTGCGCTTGTATCGCGATCCCGAGCGGGCGTGGGACGAGGTGCCGGTGCTCCGCCTGCTGGCCCGCGAGCCTGCCTCGCTCGAAACCGCCGCCCGCGGCCTCGCCACGCGCGTTGCGGAGGCGCTTGGGAACGCGGCCGAGGTCGACGTCGTGAAGACCGTGTCCGAAGCCGGCGGCGGGGCGCTGCCCGGCGTCGAGCTCGTCTCCTGGGCGGTCGCGCTGCGCCCGTTGGCCGGCGGCCCCGAGGTGTGGGACCGCCGCCTGCGCCGTCATCGTCCGCCGGTGTTTGCGCGGATCGCCGACGAGCGCCTGCTGCTCGACGTCCGAACGCTCGAGGCCGCCGACGTCGATCCCTTGCTTGTGGCGCTGCGGGCCGCCGCGCAGTCTCCCGCGCCGCCGTCGGCCTGACCGGCCGATGACCGGGGGCCCGACGGGCGCGCGCACGACCCGGACACCGCCGGACGGGACGCGCCGCCCGGCCTCCGCGGCGCTCGCCGCCCGGGCCCTCTCCGCCGCCTCGGGTCCCGCGCCGGACGGCGGTGTGATCGGGACGGCAGGGCATATCGACCACGGCAAGAGCGCCCTGGTCACGGCCCTCACCGGCATCGATCCCGACCGTCTCGAAGAGGAGAAGCGCCGCGGGATGACGATCGATCTCGGCTTCGCCCATCTCGACCTGCCGGGCGGACGCCGCGTCGGCGTGGTGGACGTCCCCGGCCACGAGCGGCTCGTCAAGAACATGCTCGCCGGCGCGGCCGGCCTCGATCTCGTGCTCCTCGTGATTGCCGCGGACGAAGGCGTGATGCCGCAGACCCGCGAGCATCTCGACATCCTGCGGTTTCTCCATGTCCGCCGCGGCCTCGTGGTCCTCAACAAGATGGACCTGGCGACCGAGCCGGACTGGCTGGCGCTCGTGGAAGACGACGTCCGCGCGCTGTGCGCCGGGACGTTTCTCGAGGGCGCGCCGGTGCTTCGGGTCTCCGCGCGGACCGGCGCGGGACTCCCCGAACTCGTCACCGCGATCGGCCGCGCGCTGGAGGAGGCGCCGCGGCGCGATCTCGCCGCGCCGGCGCGGCTGCCGGTGGATCGCAGCTTCACGATGGAGGGGTTTGGAACGGTCGTCACCGGGACGTTGTGGAGCGGGCGCATCCGCGCCGGCGACGCGCTCGAACTGCTGCCCGGGCGGCGCGTGGTGCGCGTCCGCGGCGTGCAGAGCCACGGCGCCGCCGTCGCCGAGGCCGCCGCGGGGCAGCGGGTTGCCCTCAACCTCGCCGGCGTCGGCAAGGACGAGGTGGGACGAGGGGACGTGCTCGCCACGCCCGGCACGATCGCGCCGGCGCATGTGATCGACGCCCGCCTCCGGCTGCTGGGGGACGCGCCGCCGCTGCGGGATCGCGGCCGGGTGCGGATGTATATCGCCGCCGATGAGGTCATCGGGCGCGTCCGGCTGCCCGACCGCGCGCACCTCGCGCCGGGCGAGTCCGCGGTCGCGCAGATTGTGCTCGAGCGGCCGGCGGTCGCACTACGCGGCGATCCGTTCGTGCTCCGGCGGTACTCGCCGATGACGACCATCGGCGGAGGGGAAGTGATCGCCGCGCCGGCCGCGCTGCGCCGCCGGGGCGCGGCGGCCGCCGCCGAGATCGAAGCGCTCGAAACCTCCGGCCTCGACGTGCGGATCCTCGGGGCGATCCGGGCCGCGGGGGCGGCCGGCACGTCGCTCGACGCGCTCGCGCCGCTGCTGGGCGAGGGCCGGGAGCGCGTCGCGGCCGAGGCCGACGCGCTCACGTCCGGCGGCCGGGTGCTCGCGATGCGCGGCCGGCTGTTCGCGGCGGCCGTCGCCGCCGGCGTGCGGGACGCGATTCTGCGGACGCTGGCCGCCGGCCACGAGGAGGCCCCGTGGCGCGTCGGCGTGCCGCGGGAGGAGCTGAAGGCCCGCGCGTTCGCGGGAGGCGACGACCGCCTGTACGGCCACGTCTTCGACGCGCTGGCCGAGTCGGGTGAGGTCGAGCTCGCGGGCGGTCACGCCCGCGTGCGGGGCTTCGTCCCACGCCGGAGCGCGGCCGACGAGGCGGCGGCGCGCGCGATCGAGGACGCCTACCGAGAGGGCCGCTACGCGCCGCCGGACCGGGCCGACGCGCTGGCGCGGACGACGGACCGGGTCGCCGCGGAGCGGATGTTGGTGGCGCTGCTGGACGAAGGCGTGCTGGTGGACGCGGGCGCGGGCGTCGTGTTCCACCGCGATGCGCTCGCCGACGTAGAAGCGCGCGTGCGTGCCCATCTCGAGCGCCACGGGGAGATCACCGTCGCGTCGCTGCGCGACCTGCTCGGCAACAGCCGGAAGTTTACGCTCGTCCTTCTCGAGTACTTCGACGCGCGCCACGTGACACGGCGCGTCGGCGACAAGCGTGTGCCGGCGCGGGTGACCCGGGGGGCCGGGACGTAAGACGAGGTAGGGAGGCGCGTTCGCTCCCTACCTCGACCGTTGCGGCCGCGCGGTCGTGGGATCGCGCGGATGTGATGCGTCTAGAGTCTGTCGCGCGTCACCGTCGTGCTGCTGCTTGTACTGCCGCGGGTGATCGCGACGATCGCCACGATGATAATCAGCACGATGATCAGTCCGACGATCACCGCGGTCGTCGTGCTCATGCCGAGGATCGCGCCGCCGGGGGCCGAGGGCTGCGCGGGCTGGGACGGCTGCGCGGGCTGGGACGGCACCGCCGGTTGGGACGGCTGCGCCGGTTGGGACGGCTGCGCGGGCTGGGACGGCTGCGCCGGATACGAAGGCGGCGTCGGCGGGGGTGAGTACTGCGCCAGTGCCGCGGTGCTCGCGAGCGTCAACAGGACCATCACGGTCAACAGCACCCGGCCGGCCGCACGCGGAGACACAAAAATCCTGCTCATAAACGATAGCCTCCTTTAAGGGGACCTGCTCCGCCCGGGAACCGGTCATTAGTTTTTTCCACAGGGGGGCGGAGCCGTAACCGGGGCGGCTACTCGAATCCGGGCGTCACCGTCGGGGGAACGATCTCGATCCATTGGGGGCCGCGGTTCATCGCGATCTCGGCGCCGGTCCGGTCGGTGAAGACGAGCCGCGCTCCGCGCGCCGCCTTGTGCCACGTCGCCGGCGTCACGGCGCCGTCTTCGACGATCCAGGCCGGGCCCGCGCCGACGTCATCATATGTCCATGTGTCTTCGTGAATGTGCGTGCGCCCCTCGACGCGCGGAACGACCATGATCGAGATTGTCGACGCGCGCAGCACGGTCCCGCTGCCGGCGTCGATGTCGGGCGCGCCGGCCAGCTCGCGGACGTAGTCGTTGGTCGTGGCGCGATACAGCCACCGGACCAGAAACCGGGGGTCCGAAAAGTCGATCGTCACGATCTGCGAGGCGGGCCGTTGAGACGGCGGCGCGCCGTCCTTCCAGGCGGGATGGGCGACGGCCGCCCACTCGCCCCAACCGTGCTGGTCGGTCACGTCCCGCAGCGCCATGGTCGAGGTGAACATCGTGTGCTCGTACGCGATGCCCAGCCGCGGGATTCTCCGGTACGCGCTCGGGAACTTGAACTCATCGAGGTTGGTGACGTGCAGGGCCGGGATCAGGTCGAGCGCGTCTTCGTTGCCGCCGACGTGGGCCAGCGCCGCGCCGGTCTCCATGACGTAGTTGAGAAACTGGGTCCGGATCGAGCGCACCGGCCCGACCCGGTCGATGTCCTGGGTCGGCGCGAACATCGCGAGGTATCGCGTGATCGGGCCCTCGGTCAGCGACTCGTACACGCGGGCGGCCCGCGACAGCCCCCACTGCGGACGGGCTTCCGGATGGTTCTCCACGATAATGGCGATGGGCCGCTGTGTCGCCGTGGCGCGGGGGACGGGCTGCCCGTCCAGCGGGCTCTCCACGATCGCCGGGGAGGCGGTGGCGTAGGCGGGCGGCGCCTCGGACGACGACCGCGGCGCACACCCGCTGAGGGCGAGGACGCCGGCCAGGGCCAGCGCCGCGACGATGGGTCGGGGACGGTCGTTCATCGCGAACCTGTTCGCTGTACGCTCACGGTCGGAGCGAGAATGCGCGGGAAAGTCCTTCGCCGCCGCCAGAGCATAACATGACGGAGGGGGGCGGACAAGGCCGGATCGAAAGGTACGCGGTCGTGGAGGGGCATGGATCCTGGTGGGTCTCCTGGTCTTCAAAATCAGCGGCGGGCCCTTCGGGTTCGCGGTGGGTTCGATTCCCACACCCCTCCGCCACTCTCATCCGCGCGGAGCCAATGTTGGGGCGACGACTCAGCCCCGGCCGAGCCCACTAGGTGGGCTCTAGCCGGGGCCGGTCGCCGAATCCCGGGTCTTACGGCTGCTGGTTATTGTTGGGGCAGGGCGGTTCCTGCGGATGCCCGCACCGCTGCTGTTGCCGCTGATACGTCGGGTTCGGCCGCTGGGACGCCGGCGCGAGAATTCTCCTGTCACTGTCCCAGCGCTGATCTCCCTGCCGCACCGGAGCATACTGGTACGCACTCGTATAGGGCCGATACGCCGGCCGATAGTAGACCTGCCGGTACGGACCGTAGTAAGGATAGCGATACTCATGCCCGTCGGCGTCACGCGTCAGGATGTATTGGAGATGGTTGACGACGATGACCCCAAGGACGACCCCGGCAATCGGCGGTGCGACCGTGATGATCGGGGCGGACGCGAGATAGTAGCCGTTGTATGGTCGATAGTAGGGACGGTAATAGTGCCCGTAGTATTGGCCGTAATAAGGATACCGATAGTAGCCGCCGTCCGGACCGTGCACGAGCAAGTAGAGGAGTCCGGCGACGATAATTGTCCCGAGCACGATCCCCCAGATTGGAACCGGCGAGACCTGCAGGGGCTGGGCCTGGGCGTAACCGACTCCGACCAGCCCCAAGGCCGGGAGCAGAACGACGCTCAGGACCAACGCCATTGGAATTCGCATGTTGTCTGTCCCTCCTGGACGCCGTGCCCACAACTTACCGCCGGGCACGACTATCTATCCCATCTATCCACCCGAGAGACGATATGGTTCCCATGATTGTGAAGAGCAGGCCATTCACGAGATTTTTACGAGCCTGTTCGTCTCCGGCTGGCCTCAATACTCGCCAGATATTCCTGGTTGCGCCGCCGGGTCGCGTCCGCGTCGGGCGCCGCGGTCATTGCATCGACCCACGCGATCCCGGCCGCGTCGTCGTGATACGTCAGGTCTACCCGCTCGCCGCGGCGCCGCTTCGGCGTCGTCGGCAGCATCTTCAGCCGGAACTCCTTCCCGGACCCTTCTTCGAGGTGGAACACCATGTACTTCACGCCGTCGTGCGTGGCCAGCTGCGGCTCGTCCGCGATGCGGCCGATGAGCTGGACCGGCCGGTGACCGGATCGCGCGCGCAGCATATCGAACAATCCCATGACGGGTTTCCCTCCTCTGAGTCGCGGAGCGGCCGCCTGCGGCGGCACCGCCCGCGGCGTTGTGTGCGGATTGTGTTAGGGGGTGCCGGGCGCCGGCGGAGGGAGAGAGATGCGCGTAATGTGGGACCGGAACAGCGCGCCGCGCGGAGCCGTCGTGGGGCCGCCCGTCCCGCGCCACCGTGAGGCCGGACGGGCGAGCGGGCGGCGCGGCGGCGTGACCGGCGCGTTCAGTACGGCCGCGTCCGTCCGCGGAAGGTCGTCCGTGAGCCAGTTGAGGATGGGCGCGCGGTGCGACGGCGCGCGGGGGATCGAGGTGCCGGCCACGCCGAATGCGGAGCCGGCAAGCGCGCATAGAACGACCGCGGCGAGCGTGCCCGCCACGACCGGCCGAGGCCTTACGATCACGCGATTCATGTTGAGGACGTTCATCAACTAATA
The DNA here is from genome assembly GCA_035308905.1 of bacterium. Taxonomy (NCBI): domain Bacteria; species bacterium. Next base: position 48,209 of record DATGFS010000033.1, read on the forward strand.
CGGACGCTGCGCGCCGCGCGTTCCGGCCGGCGCGGCATCGCGGCGCAAAGGGAGTCGCACGCCGCCAGACAAAAGAGTGCCGCATGGAGAAATCCGCCAATATCGGACCGCTCGCCGGCGTGCGTGTCGTCGACGCGTCGCGTATTCTGGCCGGGCCGTTCTGTGGCATGCTGCTCGGCGATCTCGGCGCGGACGTGATCAAAGTCGAACGGCCGGGCGCGGGCGACGAGACGCGCTCCTGGGGACCGCCGTTTGTGGAACAGACCGGCGGGGCGTCTGCGGGCACGGGGCCGCCCGCGCGCGACGCCACGTATTACCTCTCCATCAACCGTAACAAGCGGAGCCTGACCCTGAACCTCGGCATGGAAGCGGGTCGCGCGGTGCTCGCGCGGCTCGTGCGCGGCGCCGACGTCTTCGTGGAGAATTTCCGGCCGGGCACGCAGGCCGCGCTCGGCGCCGATTGGGACGCGCTGTCGCGGCTCAACCCGCGGCTCGTCTACTGTTCGATCTCGGGCTTCGGTCCCGTCGGGCCGGACGCGAAGAAGCTCGGCTACGACCTGCTGATGCAGGGGGCCACGGGGCTGATGTCCACGACCGGCGAGGCCGGCGGGGAGCCGGTGCGCGTCGGTGTGGCCGTCGTCGACCTGGCCACCGGATCCACCGCGGCGGGCGCCGTGCTCGCGGCGCTGTACGCGCGCGAGCGCACGGGACGCGGACAGCGGGTCGATGCCTCGCTGCTCGGCACCGGCGTGGCGTGGATGACCTACGCGGCGCAGAGCTTTTTTGCCACAGGCCGTCAGCCGCGGCCGTCGGGCTCCGGCCATCCGAACCTCGTGCCGTACCAAGCGTTTCAGGGATCCGACGGACGGTGGTTTCTCGTCGCGGTCGGGACCGACGAGCAGTGGAAGCGGTTCTGCCGGGCGCTCGACCTGCCCCACGCGGCCGACGCGCGGCTCGCGACCAACGCGGGCCGCGTCGAGCACCGGCAGGAGTTGATCGCCGACCTCACGCGGCGGTTCGCGGAGGCGCCCGCCGCGGCATGGATCGAGCGCCTCGAGCCGGCCGGCGTGCCAGCGGGTCCGGTGCGCGGTTTAGCCGAGGTCTTCGCGGATCCCCAGGTCGGCGCGCTCGGCCTCGACGTGATGCTGCCGCATCCCGCCTACGGGCCGCTCCGCACCGTGGGCACGGCGTTCCGGTTTTCGGAAACGCCGGCCTCGCTGCGGCTCGCGCCGCCGCTCGTCGGCCAGCACACCGACGAGGTGCTGGCGGAAATCGGCTACGACGCCGGGGAGATCGCGCGCCTGCGCGCCGCGGGCGCGGTGTAGCCCCGTCTGACGCAGGACCTCCGGCCGCTTCGCGGCCTCCTGGTTAGAATCCCTGTGTGGTGATCTTGGTCGGCGTGACGCGGATCGTGACGCGCTTCTCGGGCGCGTCGCCGCCGGGATAGGGATACGGCCTGCCGTTGTACCGTTGTGAGAGGCGGTCGATGTCGCGCGCGCCGCTCTTCGCGTCAAAGGCCGTGACCGTGCCCCGGACCTGCACGTACTGATAGGGATTGTCGCGATCGACGACGGCCAGCGCCACCTCCGGATGCTTGTGCATGTTGCGCAGCTTTGCGCGGCCCTCTGAGCTGTTGAGGACGATCTGACCGTCCTCGTACAAAAACCACATCGGGGTAGCCTGGAGCGCGCCGTTCGCGCGGGTCGCCAGCACCGCGAAGTTGGGCTTCTCGAAGAACTTGCGAACCGGCTCCGGGATCTGGGTTGCCACCGTGCATCACCTCTGATTTCCTGTCTTCCCCAGAAGCGTCCGGCCGCCTCGCCGCCTCCTGCGGTCGTGGGTGAACTTCCTCGACGGTCTTCTGCGGAACCTACATCCGGTGTTCATGAGTTCGTGACCCGCGCCCGATATTTTTGTGACGGCGGATCGGGGGTCCGCCGATCGCCCCGCTCAACGTGGTCGGGCCAAGACCTAACGTGAACGGCAGGGGGTTGACACGCACGTCAGGTCCCTTCTACAATGGCGCCGCATGGGAAACTTCTATCAAATCGGCGAGGTATGTCACGTCACCGGCCTGACGCCCCGTACGCTTCATTATTATGACGAGATCGGACTGCTCGTCCCCAGCGAACGGCTGGCGGGCGGCCAGCGGCTGTATACCGCGGCGGACCTTGGGCGCATCGAAGAGATCAAAGAACTGAGGCGGCTGCTCGGCTTGTCGCTGAGCGAGGTCAAGCGGCTGCTGGACGCGGAGGACGCGCGCAAACGGCACCTCGTCGAGGCGAGCAAAGCGCCCGATGAGCCGGCGCGCCGCGCCGCGCTGGAGCAGGCGCTCGACGTGACCGAGGCCCAGGCGCGGTCCGTGCACGAGAAAATAGGCCAGTTGACGGCGTTCGGACAAAAACTGGAACGGCACGTTCGGGACCTGCGGCGGCTCTTGCGGTCGAACCGGGACGGCGCCGTGCCGAAGGTGAAGGCGGCGTCCGCGACACAGGCGGCGGGAGGCGAGCAGTGAAGCGAACGGTGTGGGTTTGGGTGATCGTCGCGGGCATCGTGCTGGCGGCGGGCCTGGTCGTCGGCCGCGGTGCGACGCCGCGGTCGAGCGCGCCGGCCTCCCAGACGGGGAACCGTCGCCCCGCGCCCATCGTGGTGGTCGGGCACGCGCAGCGCGTCTCGTTGGCGCGGACGCTCCAATTGACGGCGAGCATCACGTCCCTCACTCAGTCGGTGATCTTTCCGAAGACGTCCGGTTACCTCCTGGCCGTGACGGTGCGGCCGGGCGACGCCGTCCGGGCCGGACAGGTTCTGGCGCAGATCGACCACGCGCAGCTCGATGCGCAGGTGGCTCAGCAGCAGGCGACTTTGAGCGCCTCCGAGAGCGCCGTGCAGACCGCGCAGGCCCAACTCTCCGCGGTGCGGGCGCAACGCGTGAGCGCCGAAGCGGGCGTCGCGAACGCACGCGCGGCGGTGGTCAAGGCGCAGGCGGAACTGGCGGACATGCAGGCAACCTACAATCGCGCGGCCGAACTGGCCAAGCAGGGCGCGATCGCGCAGCAGAGCCTCGACGACGCGAAGGCGCAGGTCGTCTCGGCGCAGGCCACGCTGGACGCGACGCGCGCGCAGGTCGGGCAGGCCATGGCGCAGGCCGACGCGGCCCGCCAGCAGGAAGCCGCGTCGGCGTCGCAGGTGAAAACGGCGCAGGCCCAGGCCGCGACGCAGACCGCCGCGCTCGAGAACGCGCGCGTCCAGTTGCAGTACGCTACGATCACCGCGCCGTTTGCCGGCGTGGTCGTCAGCCGGCAGCTCGACCCCGGCGCCTACGTAGCCCCGGGCACGTCGACGTCGATTCTGACGATCGCCGATCTCGACCACCTCGACGTGGTCCTCAACGTCGGCTCGCCCGACCTGCCGATGATCCACAAGGGCGATCCGGTCAAGATCTTGATCGACGCGTATCCCGGCCGGGTGTTCACCGGCGCGGTCAACCGGATCGCGGGCGGCGTGGATCCGACGACGCGAACGCTCCAGGTGGAGGTCGATATCGCCAACCCGCAGCAGATGCTGCGGCCGGGCATGTACGCGACGGTGCAGCTGTCGGCCGGCACGCGGCAGGCGCTCGTCGTGCCGTTGTCCGCGGTGCAGACCCTCGGCGCACAGCACTATGTCTGGGTCGTTGAGGATGAGAAGGTCAGGCAACAGAACGTCGACGTGGGGCAGGCCACCGGTGAGAGCGTCGAGATCACTGGGGGACTCGCGCCCAGCGACACCGTCATCTTCCGCGGCGCCGATCTCGTCCGCCAGGGACAACAGGTCCGCACCTCGCCCGCCGCGTCGGCGGGGACCCCGTGACGGCGGCTGAGGAGACCGGAGGAGCGCGATGTTCCTGACCCGCGGCGCCACGAAGAACCCGATCGCGGTCTTCATGGCCTGCATCGCGGTGGTGGTGCTGAGCGTGATCGCTCTCCAGCGCCTGCCGCGCGACCTGTTCCCCAAGATCACCGTTCCGGTCATTGTGGTCTCCGCGCAGTACAGCGGGGCGAACCCGGAGACGATGGAGCGGACCGTCACGTACCCGCTCGAGCAGGCGGTGACGCGCGTCGCGGGGGTCCAGCAGATCCTCTCCACGACGCGCACCGGCACCGCGAGCATCCAGGTCTGGTTCAACTGGGGCACGGACCTTAACATCGCCGAGGTCGAGGTCATCCAGAACGTGCAGCGGGTGATGCGCAGCCTGCCGACCGGCGTGACCCAGCCGTTCGTGCTCAAGTTCGACATCTCCAACATTCCGGTGGCCCAGGTCGTCGTGGGTGGGGGCGGCCTCGACGCCCGCCAGTTGTACGACCTCGGCTACAATACGATCGAGCCGCAGCTGGAGCGCATTCCCGGGGTATCGCAGGCGTTCGTGAACGGCGGTCTCGTCCGGCAGTTCAATGTGAACGTCGATCCGAACCGGCTGGTGGCGAAGGGGCTGACGCTGCAGAACGTGATCAGCGGGATCACCAGGTACAACGCCCTGATCCCCTCCGGCGACCTCAGGAACAACCGGATCGACTATCAGCTCAACGTCCCGAGCCTGCTGCAGAGCGTCCCGGCGATCCAGAACGTCGTCCTGACCACACACAACGGCGTCCCGATCCACATCGCCGACATCGCGCAAGTCCAGGACGCGGCGGCCGACCAGACGCAGATCGTGCGGATCAACGGCAAGCCGGGCGTGCTCATGTTCGTGGCGCGCGAACCCGATGCCAACGCCATCCAGGTCGTGGATGCCCTGCGGCAGGCCCTGCCGCGTCTGTCCGGCATTCCGAAGGGCGTGACGCTCCAGATCGGCTTCGACCAGTCGCAGTATATTCGGGCGGCAATCGCCACGCTCCAGCGCGAGGCGGTCATCGGCGCCGTGCTCATCTTCCTCGTCGTCCTGGTGTTCCTGCGCAGTCTCTGGAGCCTGGTGATCATCGGCCTGGGTGTGCCGTTGTCGGTCTCGACCGCGCTGCTTCTCCTGTACTTTACAGGCCAGAGCCTCAACATCTTCACGCTCGGCGGGCTGACGCTGGCGATGGGACGACTGGTCGACGACGCCATCGTCGTCCGAGAAAACATCACCCGGCATCTCTCCGTGCCGGGGACGCCGGTGCTCCAGGCCGTCCTGGAGGCGACCCAGGAAGTCGGCCTCCCGGTGCTGGCGTCCACGGCCTCGACGATCGCGGTCTTCTTCCCGGTCGTCTTCCTGAGCGGCATCTCGCAGCGTCTGTTCCTGCCGATGGCGCTCACGATCATCTTTGCGCTCGGGGCCTCGTACGTGGTGTCGATGACGATCGACCCGGTGCTCAGCCTCAGGCTCCTCCGTGCTCGCCGTGGGACCGAGGTCGAACGGCACGGCTTTGTCGCGCGCTTCGTCCGTTGGAGCGAGCGCCTCATGGAGAGCCTGGACGAGCGCTATGAGCGGGCGCTCGGATGGACGCTCCGGCACGCCTCAATCGTGGTGGCCGGAATCGCGCTGGTCTTCCTGATCTCGGTCTTCGCCGCCCGAGGGATCGGCACCGAGTTCTTCCCGGATACTGACGAGAGCCAGTTCTCCGTCGCGGTGCAGGTGCCGCAGGGCACGGCGGTCCAGCAGGCCTCGGACGTGGTGGAGCAGGTGGCCAACGTCGTCCGTAAGGTGATCCCGGTCAAAGACGTCCTGGCTGTGTACACCAACACCGGCGTCAACAGCGGCGGTTTTGGGTCGAACTCCGGCCCCAACTACGGCGAGGTCGAGGTTCGTCTCGTGCCGCCGACGATGCGGCGCCGCTCGTCGACCGACTGGTCCAACGCGGTCCGGGCGGCGCTCAACGGCAAATTCCCGGGCGTGTTGATGTTCGTCAACGTCGGCGGACTCGAGCACCGGATCGTCAACGTGGGCGCGGCGGCGCCGATCGACATCCAGATCATCGGCTACAACCAGCAGGTCGGCGCGCAGTTCGCCCAGCAGGTGGCCGCGATGGTCGCGGGCACCCCCGGCACCGCCGACGTCCAGATCACCCCGCGGGGACAGTACCCGAACTTCAATGTCCAGGTGGACCAGGAAAAGGCCGCGCAGCTCGGCATCTCGCCGACGGACGTCGCCAACGCCGTCAACACCGCGATGGCCGGCAACGTGGCGACGGCGAGCCAGTTCATCGACCCGGTCACCGGCAACGAGTACAATATCGTGGTGAAGCTGCAGGACGCGTATCGCACGCATCCGGAGGATCTCGGCAGCGTGCCACTCAACGTGCTCACCGACCCGCCGGCCGGCGCCTCCACGCCGGCGGGGACGGTGGCGCCGGTCGTGCCGGTCCTCCTCCGCGACGTCGCGCGCATTACGCTCGGCAGCCAGCCGCTCCAGATTGGCCGGAAGAACGAACAGCGGGTGATCGACGTGACGGCCAACGTCATCAACCGTCCGTTGGGCGCGGTGTCGCAGGACGTCGCGAAAGCGCTGGACCGGACGTCCTTCCCCGAAGGCTTCACCTACCACATGGCGGGGCAGACCGAGCAGCAGCAGGGGGCGTTCTCGAGCCTCGGGTTCGCGCTGGTGCTGGCGCTCATGCTCGTGTACATGATCATGGCCAGCCAGTTCAAGTCGCTTGTCGACCCGTTCGTCATCATGTTCGCGGTCCCGATGGGGTTCATCGGCGTGATCTGGATGCTGCTGCTGACGCACACCACCCTTTCGATCATCTCGTTCATGGGCGTCATCACGATGATCGGGGTCGTGGTCAGCAACGGCATCCTGTTGGTGGACTACTCCAACAAGATGCAGGAGCGGGGGCTGTCCGCGTACGACGCGGTATTGCAGGCGGGCCGGATCCGGCTTCGCCCGATCTTGATGACCGCGATCGCGACGATCCTCGCGATGATTCCGATGGCGACCGGCCTCGGCGAAGGCAGCGAGACCAACATGCCGCTGGCCCGTGCGGTGATCGGCGGGTTGACGGTCAGCACGGGCCTCACGCTGCTCTTGATTCCGGTCCTGTACGTGTTCTTCGAGCGCCTGCTCCCGCGGCGCCGCCGCAGCGAAGCGTAGCGGCGGCCCGGCTGCGGTGTCCGCGAACGCCGTACCGGAGGCAGATGCCGAGCGATCCGCTTCGGCGCGCGGCGAGCTGCGGATCGAGGGGCTGAGCGTCAGCTTAGAGCGGGCGGCACCGTCCGGGCAGGGACGGACGCCGGGGCTGCTGCCCGTGCTCGAGGACGTGTCGCTTCTCGTCCCGGCCGGCCGCACGGCCGCGCTCGTTGGAGCCTCCGGGGCCGGCAAGTCCATGACCGCCTACGCGGTACTGCGCCTGTTCCCGGTGCCGGCCCGCGTGACCGCGGGACGCATCCTCCTCGACGGCGCGGATCTGACCGCGATGTCGGAGCGGGAGCTGACGAGGGTGCGCGGCCGCCGGGTCGCGATGATCTTTCAGGAGCCCGGGGCCGCCCTCGATCCCCTGATGACCGCCGGCGACCAGGTCATGGAAGGGATCGTCGCCCACCTGGGCCGGCGCGGGGCCCGCGACCGGGCCGTCGAGGCGCTGACCCGGGTCGGGTTGGACGGGACGTTTTTCCGCCGCTATCCCCACGAGCTGTCGGGCGGCCAGCGCCAGCGGGTGCTGATCGCCGGCGCGATTGCCCCCGGCCCGGATCTCCTGATCGCGGATGAGCCGACCGCGGCGCTCGACGTCACCGTGCAGGCCCAGATTCTCGACCTGCTCGGCCGTCTGCAGCGGGACCTCGGGATGGCCCTGCTCCTCATTACCCACGATCTCGGCGTCGTGGCGCAAACCGCCGACTTGGTTCACGTCATGCGCGGGGGCCGCATCGTCGAGTCGGCGGAGACCCATGCGCTGTTTGCCTCCCCCCAGCACCCCTACACCCAGGCGATCGTCACCCAGGCCCGCCGTCTCGGCCACTGGGCCGAGTGAGGCCCGCGCCCCGTCGTTGGATCTTCGGGGAAGGGCAGGAGTCCCGCGGGGTGGGGGCGAACCGGGCCGAACCAACCACGCAGCCAGTTTCGAGAACCCAATCCTGTACGCCATCGTAAGGCGTTGACAGATGGCGTGCCCGGGTGAGTCGCCCGGGTTTCCGCACGCGATCGGTCGGACCGTTAAAGTGCGCACGGGAGGTGTGGGAATGGCAAAACGCGCAGTGAAGCAGTCCGCTCGGACCCTGACCCGCCGGGGGCTCCTGACGGCGGCCGGCGCGGGAATTGCCGGAGCGGCCGCATCGCAACTGGTGACGCCGTGGAAGGCGGGCGCTGCGCCGGCCCAGATCCGTGGGTCGTCGCTTCGCATCTTGGTGTGGAGCCACTTCATTCCGGCGTACGACACGGCGTTCGACAAGTACGCCAACGACTGGGGCGTCGAAAACGCCGTCACCGTCCGCGTGGACCACATCCCGATCGACCAGCTGCCCGCCCGGCTCGCCTCCGAACTGGCCGCGGGCGCCGGGCACGATGTCGTCCAGCATCATACACGGATTCTTGTCTCTCAGTACCATCAGCAGCTGGTGGAGTTGAGCGACCTCGCGGACAAGATCGGCAAGGCCAACGGCGGCTGGATCCCGATGGCCGACCAGATCGCGCGGGTCAACGGGACCTGGTACCTGCTGCCGGAATTCTACATCGCGCAGCCGATGCTGTGGCGAACCGATCTGTTCAAAGAGTACGGCCTCAAGGAGCCGAGCACGTGGGATCTTGCCCGCGTCGCGGGGCGCGTGGGCAAGAGCAAGACCCCGAAGCACGACACCGGCGTTCAGATCTCGCACTGCAACGATTCCGACCACGACTGGCGCGCGATCTTCTACGCCTTCGGCGTCAAGGAAACTGATCCCTCAGGCAAGGAGATCGCCTGGGATTCCAAAGAACTGCGCGCAGCGATGCGTTTCGGCAAGGCGCTCTACGACGAGTGCATGACCCCGCAAGTGCTGTCGTGGGACAACGTTTCCGACAACCGGTATCTCGGGTCAGGTGTGGCGATCTGGATCCACGACGCGATCTCGGCATTCCGGTCGATCGAAAAAGTCAATCCGGACCTCTACAAGAAGATCCAGGTGGCCGGGCCGTGGATCGAGCCGAAAGGCAGCGTCGACCGGCCGATGCCGGTCGTCGACCCGGTCGCGATGGGCATCTGGAAGTTCTCGAAGAACCAGGCCGCGGCCAAGGCGTTCCTCGAAAAGTACATCGCGGACGTCAAGTTCAGCGCGACCGAGAGCAAGGGCTACAACATGCCGATGCTCAACAAGTGGTACACGAAGCCGATGGTCGTGTTGGGCAGCGACCCGACGGTCACGCACCTGCAAGACATGGGCAAATACGCGCTCATCGGTGGTTATCCCGGGCCGTACACCGCGGCCGTGGCCGAAGTGTTTGCGACGTTTGTCGTGCCCGACATGATGACCCGCTACGTCCAGAGCAACGATTTGGAAGGGTCGATCAAGTGGGGTATGGGTCAGATCAAGAGCATCTACGCGAAGTACAAGTAGCCTGGCACCGGTTGCCGGGAGGGCGGGTTCGCGCCGCCCTCCCGGTGCGGCCGACCTGCCGCCGGGATAGGTAGAGACAATGCCGGATGCCGAAGCGATTATCACCCGCCCGGCCGTGGTGCGCCGGCGCGCCTTTACCGCCGAACGGCTGCGGTTCGGGTACTCGCTGCTCGCCCCGGCCGTCATCTATATGGCGGTGCTGGTCGGCGTCCCGTTCTTCTTCTCTCTGTACCTGGCGTTGAGCGATGCGACGGTCGGCGGCACGTCCGCCAACTACGTCGGCCTCGCGAACTTCGTCGCGGTGTTGTCGGACTCGACGATCCGGCAGGCGCTGCGCAACACCATTGTCTTCACCGTGGTCGCCGGTATCTTCAAGGGTATCCTGGGAACGCTGCTCGCGTTTCTGCTCATCCAAGAGGTGAGGGGAAAGAGACTCATCCGGTCGCTCGTCGTGATCCCGTGGACGCTGCCGGTGGCGATCAGCGCGCTCGCCTGGAAGTGGATGTACGATTCGCAGTTCAGCGCGATCAACTATGTCGGCACCCGGCTGCACCTGATCCAGGGATGGCCGAACTGGCTGGGTGACAACTTCCTCGCCGCCGTCGCGGTCATCTCGGTCAACGTCTGGCGCGGATTTCCGTTCGCGGCGATCGTGCTGATGGCCGGGATGTCGGCGGTGCCGCTCGAACTGCTGGACGCCGGCAAGGTCGACGGCGCCAACTTCTTTCTGCGCTATCGGTACATCGTCATTCCGGTGATCGCGCCGATTCTGCTCGTGGGGCTCCTCTTCGATACGGTGTTTACGCTCTCCGACATCAGCATCGTGTACCTGCTCACGCTCGGCGGTCCGATGGGCGCGACGGAGATCCTGCCGACGAAGGCGCTCGAGGTCGGCATTCAGGCCGGGGCGCTCGGCCGCGGAGCCGCGATCGCGCTCATGCTGTTCCCGATCCTGCTGCCTGTCGTGTACTTCCTGCTGCGGAGTCTTCGGAGGCGCGAGACGCTGTGACCGCCGTGCAGGGGCACGCCCTTCCACTCGACCAGGTCCAGCTGGTCGCGGCCGGCGCACGCCGCGGGAAGCAGCGCGCGCTGCGGCGCCATCTCCTCGTGTATCTCGGGCTCCTGCCGTTCATCGTCATCACGGTCTTTCCGGTGGTCTGGATGGGGATCACGGCGTTCAAAACGGACGCCGATCTCGTGAACCCAAACGTCTTTCCGTTTTGGTTCCACCAGCACCCGACGTGGGAGCACTTCACGTACCTGTTCCAGCACACGTACTACAAAGACTGGATCAGCAACACGATGGTGATCGCGGCGTGCGTGTCGCTGATCACGCTGGCGGTCGGCGTCCCGGCCGGCTACGCCCTGGCGCGGGTCGGCCTGCCGGGCGCCGAGAACATGGGCATCGGCATCTTCCTCGGATACCTCATCCCGCCGATCCTGTTGTTCATCCCGCTGTCGCGGGTCGTCGCGCTGACGCACATCATCGACACGAAGTGGGCCCTCGTGCTGATCTATCCAACGTTCACCATCCCGTTCTGTACGTGGCTGCTGAGCGGCTTCTTCAAGACCGTGCCGCCGGAGATCGAAGAGGCCGCGCAGGTCGACGGATGCGGGCGGATGGGCGCGCTGATCCGGACCGTGCTGCCGGTGAGCCTCGCCGGTATCCTCACCGCGGTGATCTTCGCGTTCACGCTGACGATGCAGGACTTCCTCTACTCGCTCGTCTACGTGTCGGTCTCCGATCAGAAGCCCGTGCCCCTCGGCGTGGCCACGGACCTGATTCGCGGCGACGTGTACTACTGGGGCTCGCTCATGGCGGGAGCGCTGCTCGTCGGCGTGCCCGTCGCGATTCTCTACGTCTTCTTCCTCGACCAGTTCATCTCGGGAATCACGAGCGCGGCCGTCAAATAAGGGGATGCTCCTGCTCGACGCCGACCGGCTGATCGACGGGGTCGCCGACCGCGCGTCGGCGCCCGGCGGTCTTGTGATCGACGGTGACCGCATTGCCGCCGTGGGACGGTTCCCGCCCGCTTCGGGCGGCGCGGACGCCGGGGCGGCGCCTGAGGGGCTGCACGTCGCACTCCCCGGCTGCACGCTGCTGCCCGGGTTGGTCGATTTTCATACCCATGCCGGGATCGACACCCGCCGCGGCGGCCTGTCCGCACAGGCGCACGAGTCCCCGCCGGTCTCGGCCGGCAACGCCCTCGGCCGCCTCCAGGACGATCTGCGCGGCGGCGTCACCACCGCACGGCTCTGCGGCGATCTCGGCGGCCTCGATCTGCGGCTTCGCGCGGAGATCGACGCGGAGCGCGTCCTCGGGCCGCGGCTGGTCGTCGCGGGCCGGGCGATCAAATCGCCGCGCGGCGGCGGGGGCGCAATCGTCTCGGTCACGACGGACGACGCTCGGGAGATCAACGGTACCGTCGAGGCGAACCTCGCCGACGGCGTCGACTTTATCAAGTTGTTTGTCTCCGACGGTGTCGGCGACCCGGCCCGTGAGCCGACGGCCTGCTACTACGGCGAGGCCCACGTGGCGGCCGCCGTGCGTCCCGCGCACGCCGCGGGCCGGCGGGTGGCCGCGCACCTCCTCGGCGGGCCCGGGGTGGCGGAGGCGATCGGCGGCGGCCTCGACGTGATCGAACACGGCTGGTTTCTCACCGACGCCGACCTGGACTTGGCGGCGCGGCATGAGACGCTCATCACCCTCACGCTCGGCGTGCTGTGCGGCCCGTACGGCCACGCCTTCGGCGACATACCGGCCGAATCCGAGCGTTTGGCGCGGCTGGGGACGGCCGCGCAGCAGACGGCCCGCAAGGTGATCGCCCGCGGACTCCGGTACGTCGTCGGCACCGACGCCGTGCACGGCCATCTGGCCGACGAGGTCGCGTGGCTCGTCGCGCTCGGTGAGACCCCGGTCCGGGCGATCCAGGCGGCCAGTGCGCGGGCCGCGGCCGAGCTCGGAATGGCGGGGCGGCTCGGCACGCTCGAGCCGGGCCGGCTCGCCGATGTCGTCGCGGTCGAGGGGGATCCGCTGGCCGACATCTCGGCGCTCCGGCGGGTCCGGCTCGTGGTCAAGGGAGGACGCATCGTGTACCACGCGGGATCCCGGGAGAGGGGTGACGGCGCGTGACGGCGGCGGGCCTGACGGTCGGCGTGGTCGGTCTCGGCGAGATGGGGCTTCCGATGGCGCTGCGGGTGCGCGCCGCCGGGCTCCGGGTGCTCGGCTACGACGTGCGGGATGAGGCCGGGCGCGGCTTCGAGGCGGCCGGGGGCGAGGTCGCGGCGTCGGCGGGAGACGTCGCCGCCCGGTCGGACGTCACGATCGTGATGGTGCGCACGCCCGCGCAGGCGGAGGCGGTGGTGCTCGGCGCGGGCGGAGTGCTTGAGCACGCCCGGTGCGGCAGCCTCCTGATCGTCATGAGCACGGTGGGCGTGCCGTGCATGCGGCGGCTCGCGGATTCGGCGCGGCGGGCCGGCCTGCGTTTTCTCGACGCGCCGGTGAGCGGCGGGCGGGCGAGGGCGGAGGACGGGACGCTCACCATCATCGTCGGCGGGGCCGCGGTGGACGTGGAAGCCGCGCGCCCGGTGCTGGCGGCGATGGGGACGCAGATCGAGCACATCGGCGACGCCGGCGCCGGCACGACCGTGAAGATGGCGAACCAGGTGCTGCTGACGGTCAGCCTGATCGCCGCCCGCGAGATGGCCGCGCTGACCGGCGCCGCCGGACTTCAGACCGAAAAGGTCTGGGATGTGCTTCGGACCTGCACCGGCACCACGTGGGTCGTGGAGCACTGGCCGGTCGCGCGCGAGTGGGTCGAGACCTACCGGCCCGGGACGTCGCTCGACATTCTGGTCAAAGACACCGGCCTGGCCCTCGAGACGGCGCGCGAGGCCGGCGTGCCCGCGCCGATGCTGGGACTGGCCTCACAGCTTATTGTAGGACTGACGCGGGAGTTGACCGCGGCGGCAGGTCGCGGCAGGTAGGGCGGAGTCGGGGGGGAACACGGCGGGCCACGGCCCGGCGCCCCTCTAGGCGCCGGCGGCGAGTAGACGCCCGAATCCCGGGACCGGAGTCCGGACGCCGGCGAGACGCAGCGTTCGCCAGGCCGTCGCCGCGAGTGAATCGACCACGGGCCGGCCGGTCTCGCGCTCGACCTCGTCGATGACCGCCGCCGCGGCAAGGTTCGTGCAGACCGACACCAGGGCGCCGGCATCGGGCACCGCGACCTCGCGCAGGAGCGCGGCGATGCGCGCCGGCGGGATGTCGGCGAACTCCCGGTTGACGGTTACTCCGAGGTGTGCGGACGCCGCGATCCGGAGGCCCGCGGCCGTGTAGGTGCGGGCGATCGCCTCGTGGATCTCCGCGAGGTAGGGCGTCGCGAGCCCGCACGCCGTGACGCCGAGGGCCCGGCAGGCTTCGAGCACGTCGAGCGTCGAGGTGGTGACCGGGACGCCGGTCTCGGCCTGCAGCCGGGTCACCAGCGCATGGTCGGCGGCGAGCCCTTTCCACGATCCGGACGTGCCGTTCCAGGCGATCACGTCCATTCCGGCGTCGGCGAGCAGGCGCGCCGCGTCGACCATCGGCGTGTCGTCGAACTGCTCCAGCGATTCGTCGTCGAGGGCGATCCGCGTGACCCGGATGCGGGTGAAGTGCAGGGAGACCGCGTCGCCGAGGGGCGCGACGATGCGGGCGGTCAGCGGCTCAACCACCGTGTTCGAGGACGGCGTGATCATGCCGATCCGTCGCGGCCGGCTCACGCTCCTTCGAGCATCGCGGCGGTGAGGCCCCGCGTATAGGTCCGCGCGAGCAGCGCTGCGATCAGCATCAGCGGCAGGCTGGCGGCATTGACGCCGGCCACCACGCTCAAATCCTCCATGCTGACGTCCATCGTGGATAGTCCGGCGGCGATCGTTTGATGCCATTGGTTCGGCAGAAACACGCCGGCCAGCATGAAGTCGCTGCTCATCACGCCGAGCGCGAAGAGGCCGACCGCCACCAGTACCGGCCAGGTCATCGGCAGCACGATCCGCGTGAACGCGGTCCACCGGCCGGCGCCCTCGATGTACGCCGATTCCTCGACCTCGGGCGCGAGTTTCTGGAAATACGCCGACAGCAGCCACACGCAGAACGGGATCGCCAGCATCGGGTACGTCAAAATGAGCGACCCGAGATGATCGTCGAGATGAAGGTGAAACACCACCTGGAAGAGGGGCAGGAAGAGGAGGGTCTGCGGCACGAGGAACGTCGCGAGCAGCGCCCGCCGCCACCACCGCCACCCCGGTGGCCGAAGACGCGCGAGCGCGTATGCGGCCGCGAGGCTCGCGCCGAGGACGATGATCAGGCCGGCGGCAAACACGATCGCGGAGTTGGCCGCCCAGCGGAGATACGGCACGGTCGGGCGGGTTTGCCCTCCGCCGACGAACCATTCCTCTTCATCGAACAATCCGTCGTACCATTCGAAGTTCAGGTTCCGTACGTACAACGGGTTCCCGAACTCGTCCTCCTGCACGGTCTTCAGCGACTCCACGCTGATCATATAAATGGGAAAGATGCTGTACGCGATCAGAAGCGCGAGCAGCAGACCGTGGAGGCCCCGGTCGAGGACGCGGCGTCCCCTCACAGCGAATCTTCCTCGAGCGGCTCAAACAGCCGGTAGCAGACCAGGAGAATCACGACGAGCACCGGCAGCAGCGCGAGCGTCTCCGCCGACGCCCGGCCGAAGAGGCCGCCGTTGAGCGCCAGCTGAATGGCCTGCGTCCACACGATCGGATACGTGTCACGCAGACCGGACTGCATCCACAGGTTGCTGAGATCGCCGACGGCGCCGGTCAAGGTGAGAAACGCCGCCAGCGCCAGGAACGGCCGCAGCAGCGGCACGGTCACCGCCCAGAACATCTGCCACGCGCTGCGGGCTTCGAGCGCCGCGTATTCGAAGAGCTGGTCCGGGATGCCGTTGCGGGCCGCCAGGAGAAACACGCCGACGAACGAGCCGCCGCGCCAGACGTTCAGCAAGATCACGCTGACGAAGCCCCACGTGCCGAACCCGAGGGCGTTGTCGAACAGGATGCGCCAGTGAGCCATGAAGTTGGCGTACGAAGCCGGTACCGGCGGCGTCAAGAACCAGAACCAGCCCACCTCGGCCGGGCCGGCCGGATAGGCCCAGGGGAGGAACGCGGCGATGAACGCGAGCGACCGGCCCGGAAACGGGCGGGCGAGCCCCATCCCCATCGCGACGCCCACTACGAGTTTCATGAGGGTCGTGATCCCGACGTACACGAGGGTCACGGCGACCGCGCGCCAGAAGCCGGCGTCGCGCGCGAGCGCGACATAGTTTGACAGCCCGACGAAGTGCGGCGCCGCCCCGCCGACGGGCGCGTCGGTGAGACTCGTCCACACCTGCCAGCCGATCGGGTAGGCCATGACGCCGAAGACGAGGAGGACGGCCGGCGCGAGCAAGAGATAGGCGAGCCGGATTTCGCGGCGGCGCCGCGCGTCGATGCTGCCGTGCCCGCCGGCCGCGGCCGCGCGCAGATCCGAAGCGCCGGTCATGACGTGCAGCATGGTGCCGCCGTGTTCCCGTCTCCGCGGAACAACTCCTCCCGCGACGCCGGCGGGTCAGGCCGTTTCGGTCGATCGAACCGTCCAGACCTCCCGGCTCCGCGTCCGGGTATTGGCGGCGAAGAACGCGCCGCCCGCGACGAGCCAGGCGGCCGCCGCGACGATCGAGATCAGGGCCGCCGTGCGGGTGTCGCCGCCGCCGAGGAAGCCGAGATAGATGACGGCGAGCAGCATCCCGATGTTGGCGATCACCCCGAGGATCGGCACCAGGACGTGCTTCACCGTGTGCGCCTTGGGAGCGCGGCGAAACGCGACGAACGCGACGAAGTTGGTCAATCCGTAGAGCAAGAACGTGCCGATGTTGGACAGAAACGTCACCGCGGTCAGGTTCACGACCGACAGCACGCCGAAGCCGCCGATCACCGCCGACACGATCGCCATGAGCCACACGCCGAAGTGCGGGGTCGCGTACCGGCCGTGGAGCAGGCCGAGGATCGCCGGCACTTCCTCGTCGCGGCCCATCGCGTACGTGAGCCGGACGCCGGTGTTCATGCAGGCCAGCGTCGTGCCGAACACCGCGATCGCGACGGTCAGCGCGATCACGAGCAGCAGCGGGAACCCGATGCCGCCGAGCATCGTGTCGCCGAGGCTCCGCACCATATCGCCGATCGGCGCCTGCGAGAACCCGGCCGCGTCGTAGCCGCTGAGCAGCTTTCCCTTGGCATCCTTGAGCACGTAGGCGGTGTTCATCCACGCGCCGGCGGCAAAGTACTCGAACAGGTAGGCCGCGAGACCCTGGATGATCAGCGAGAGAATGACGCCCCGGCTGACGAAGCTCGGGTGGATGGCCTCCGCCGTGAGCGCGGTCGCCGATTCGAACCCCACGAGCAGCAGGATCGCGATCGTCGACTGGAACAGCACGTGGCTGAGATTGTGCGGCAGCGCGACGTTGGCCAGATGCGGATGGACGAACGTGACGTGGGGGCCGCCGAACCGGTAGCTCAGCGCGAGCACCGAGAGCAGGACCAGGGCCGCGATCTGGATCGCGTTGATCAACAGGCTGGCCACGGTCGAGCCCGTGATGCCGCGGTAGGCCACGTACGCGGTGGCAAACGAGAAGGCGACCGCGACGGCCACCTGCGCCGTCGGCGGCAGCGCGATGTTGAAGAGGCCCAGGATGTAGACGATCATCGTCGCCATCATCGCGACCATGACGCCGGGATAGACCCAGTAGTAGAGATGCGAGATCCAGCCGACGGTGTACTTGGCGAGCCGCGCCCACCGGTGGAGCGCGGATTCTTCCTTGTCGAGAAACGCTTTTTCAGCGAAATAGTACGACGAGCCCGTGCCGGCGTTCGGGTACAGCTCGCTCAGCATGGAGTAGGAGATCGCCGTGAGGAACGCGAGCACCAGCGCCAGGGCCAGGCCCGGCCAGATGTCCATCGCCGTCGAGGCGCCGGCCGCGTCGACCTGCGCGGCCTGCAGCTGATAGGTGATCCAGAGGAACGCTCCCGGCGCGATGAGCGCCATGGCATTGACCGTCACGCCGGTCAGCGTCAGGCTTTTTCGAAATCCGGTCTCCGACGACATATCGGCCTCCTTGGGCGCGCCGCCGCGAATCGAGCGCGCGGATGTGGGACCACGGTGCTGCGCCGGAGCAGCGGGCAGGCGACGAAGCCGATGGAAGCACGAAACGCCGAGCCAGAATCGGCTCGGCGTCGCGGCCTCGCGGTGCACGTCTTGGTGCGGAGCTTGGGGACATTATCAAGGCCCCGGTCCCCGGTGTCAAGGGAGAAAATTGCGGCGGGTCGGAATGACGCGCGGGCCGGTCTCGTTCCACTGGAATAGGCGGGCCCTCACGTGATCCCACGCGACGCGGGCCCAGTCTGTCCAGCGAAAGGAGACGGATCGATGGCCGACGTGACCATTACGCCGATCGACAATGGGCCGTATCTCGTCCGGGGGCCGGTGAAGATTATCGACGCCAGCGGCGAAGTCTTCGAGGTCAAGAAGGAGACCGTCGCGCTCTGCCGGTGCGGGGGGTCGGTGAACAAGCCGTTCTGCGATGGGACGCACAGCAAGATCGGCTTCGAGGCCGCGAACCGCGCCGTGAAGGGCGGCTAGACGCGCCGCGATTTCATCGCCGCCGGTCGCGTCGCCGGCATTGCGGACCGGCCGGGGACCGTGGTAGCATAACCATTGGGCCACGACGCCCCCGCCCGTATGGGCGGGGGCGTCGTCGTGTCTTTTCGGAGGTCGGCCGTGGACAAGCCCGCGCCCGCCCGGATACTGCTCGTCGACGACGAGGCGCTCATTCGAATGGGCCTGCGCGTGATGCTGCAGGACCTCGGGTACGAGATCGCCGGCGAGGCCGCCGACGGCCACGACGCGGTAGCCAAGGCCGCCGCGCTCGCCCCCGACGTCGTGATCATGGACATCAAGATGCCCGGGATGGACGGCCTCGAGGCGACCCGCCGCATCATGGCCGCGCAGCCGGTGCCGATCATCGTCCTCACCGCCTACAACCAGCAGAGTCTCGTGGCCGAGGCCGCCGACGCGGGGGTCCTGGCCTACCTGATGAAGCCTGTCCGCGAGGCCGACATCGGCCCGGCGATCGAGGTGGCCCGCGCCCGCTTCGCGGACCTGGCGTGGCTGCGGCGCCGGCCGCCTGACGATGCCGCGACCGGCGCCCCACGGATCGCCGACGCGACCCGGCGCCTCTCCGAACGGTACCGCCTCTCCCAGGATGAAGCCGCCGCGCGCCTGCGGCAGCTTGCGAAGACCTCCGGCCGAACCGTCGCCGAGGTGGCCGATGCCATCGTGGGCCTCGACGAGCCC
The DNA here is from genome assembly GCA_035308905.1 of bacterium. Lineage (NCBI taxonomy): Bacteria > bacterium. The sequence goes on from DATGFS010000033.1 coordinate 67,092, forward strand.
TAACGCCGTCGTGGAGCAGCTGGCGATCGGCGCCGCGTCCGACGCCGGGCGGGTGCGGCCGAAAAACGAAGACTACGTGCTGTGGGAATTCCCGGAGGACCCCGATCTTCGGGGCGGCCGTGGGGCGCTGCTGATCGTGGCCGACGGCGTGGGCGGACACGGCGGCGGCGCCGTAGCGAGCGCCGAGGCCGCGCATACCGTGGCGCAGGAGTACTATCTCCACCGGCGCGGCGAGCCCGGCCGCGCGCTCCGGCGCGCGGTCGAGCGGGCCAACCTCCACGTTTATACGACGCGGCTCGGCCATCCCGGTCTCGCGGGCATGCAGACGACGCTCACCGCGCTCGCCATCGCCGGCGGCCGCTACTGGGTCGCCCACGTCGGTGATTCCAAGGCCTGGCTGCTGCGCGGGGCATCGCTGCGTCGGCTCACCCGGGACCACACCATCGTCGAGGAGATGCGGCGGATCGGCCTGGTCGACCAGGCGCGCGCCGACCGCCACAGCCACCGGCACCTCCTGACGCGGACGATCGGCGGCGACGCAATCGTCCGCGTCGATCTCTCGCGCGGTGCGGTCCAGCCCGGCGACTGCTTCGTGCTGACCACCGACGGCGTGTATGAACACCTGTCGCCGGAGGACGTGCGCGACGCGTTCACGAACCTGCCTCCGCCTGCCGCGGCGGCCGCATGCATCGAGGACGCGAATCGCCGCGGCGGATTCGACAATCTGACCATCATCGGCGTACGCGTCGGCACGTAACCTCGCGTGTAAGGCAGGCGGATGCCGGAGCCCGGCGAGCAGGTCGGCCACTATCGCATCGAGGCGCCGCTCGGACGGGGCGGCGAGGCGACGGTCTTCGAGGGCCGCGACACGGCCGACGGCCGCCGCGTCGTCCTCAAGTTTCTCGAGCCGTCGCAGCTCGGCGACGTCGCCGCGTTTGAACGGATGCGGCGCGAGGTGGCGATCGGCCGAAGCCTGGACCATCCGGGCGTCCCGCGGCTGCTGGAGGCGCACGAAGACGCCCGGCCGCCGTACCTGGTGCTCGCGTATACGCCCGGCCGCTCACTGCGCGAAATCCTACAGAACGAGGGC
>DATGFS010000034.1 GCA_035308905.1 bacterium
GAAGTGCACGACGATATCTGGCTGGTCAGCTTTATGGACTATGACTTGGGCTACTTTGATCTCGAGACGCGCGTGCTCGAACCGCTCGACAATCCGTTTGGGCCGAAAGTGTTACCTATGTCTTAAGTACGAAGTGTTACCTATGTCTTAAGTACGAAGTGTTACCCATGTCTTAGGTACGAAGTGTTACCTATGTCTTAGGTACGAAGTGTTACCTATGTCTTAAGTACGAAGTGTTACCTATGTCTTAAGTACGAAGTGTTACCCATGTCTCCGGGTTGGACCTTCCGGGTTGGACCTGATAAATATGGTGGGCGCGCGAGGACTTGAACCTCGGACCTCTTCCGTGTCAAGGAAGCGCTCTGACCCCTGAGCTACGCGCCCGGTCCGGCACCCCAAATCGTATGGCATCGGCCCCCCAGCGTCAAGGCGCACGGATCGCCCGCGTTCGGCCGAGCACACTGGGAAAAACCGTACACAACAAGGCTTTCCGCGCGGTCCGGCGAATGTGAGCGCGAGGCCGGACCCACTCTCGCCGGCCGCATACTACCTGACGGAGCCGAAGGATGACCATAGCAGCGCACGCAAGATACTGGATCCGCCTGCTGCTCATCGTGCTCGTCCCGGCCCTCGTCCTGGCACCGATCGGCCAGGCGCAGAACGCACCGGCCCCGACGCCGAGCGCGATCGCGGTTCAGGCCGTCGGCCCGGTGCGAACCGGCCTCGACGTCATCCTTCGAGACATGCCGGAGGCGCTGCGAGGCAAGCGGATCGGGCTCATCACCAACCCGACCGGCGTCACCCCGGATCTCCGCAGCAGCGCCGACCTCCTCGCCGCCCGGCGCGACATCCACCTCGTCGCGCTGTTCGGCCCGGAGCACGGCATCCGCGGAAGCGGCGGCGCCGGCGCGGCCGTGGCCAATACCACCGATCCGAAGACCGGCCTCCCGGTTTACAGCCTCTACGGCGGCAACCGCAAACCCAGCGCGGCGATGCTGCGCGGGCTCGACGTGCTCGTCTTCGACATCCAGGACGTCGGCGCGCGGTTCTACACCTACGTCTCCACCATGGCGCTGGCGATGCAGGCGGCGGCGGAGAACAACCTGCTGTTCGTCGTGCTGGACCGGCCGGATCCCCTCGGAGGCGACCTCGTCGAGGGCCCCGTGCTCGACCCGCGGTGGTCGTCGTTCATCGGCATGTACCCGATCCCGATCGTGCACGGGATGACGGTCGGGGAGCTGGCGCAATACATCAACGCCGAGTCGCATGTGAACGCGCGGTTGATGGTCGTCAAGATGGAGGGCTGGACCCGTTCGATGTGGTTCGACCAGACGGGCCTGCCGTGGGTGATGACCTCGCCCGGCATCCCGCACTTTGGGACCGCGGTGCTCTACCCGGCGATGGGGCCGATCGGCGACACGAACCTCTCGGTCGGCGTGCTGACGACGAAGCCGTTCGAGTACGTCGGGCAGACGTTCGTGCAGCCGTGGCGGCTGCGCACCGCGCTGGAGGCGCGCCACCCGGCCGGCGTGGCCTTCCGCGAGGTCTACTGGAGCGGCGAGCCGTGGACCGACTCGGGCGGGCCGCAGTACGCCGGGGTGGAGATCCGCGTCACCGACCGCGCGGCGTACCGGCCGGTGCGGCTCACGCTCGACATCATTCAGGCATTCCGACAGCTCTATCCGAACCAGTTCCGCTGGGGCGGCAAGTGGGGCGACCAGTACGTCTTCGACATCGACATGGGCACGGACGAGGTGCGGCGGGCCTTCATCGCCGGCCGCTCGCCCGCGCAGATCGAAGACAGCTGGCAGCCGGCGCTGGCGCGCTTCATGCAGATCCGCGAGAAGTACCTGCTCTACCCCGGCACCGGCCGCTAGTCAGAGCCGGCGGTCCCACTCCCGGGCCGCCCACGTGAGCGCCTGCTGCGGCGTCATCCGGCCGAAGAACGCGCTCTCCACGGCTTCTTGAAACACCCGGAAGAGCTCGTCGCTGTGCGGTGTGACCACGGTCAGGTCACGCGCGATGCTCAATTCACGCGCCGCGATCGCCCGGGCGCGGTCCTCCGGGCTCGTGCCCGGCCGGGTGAAGTACGGATCCGCCGCGGCCCGGCGCGTCGAGGGAAACGCCACGACGACGTGCGAGAAGGCGAGCTGGTTCTCGTCGTTCGTGACGAAGAGCGCGAAGTCCACGGCCTCGGTCCGGTGGCGGCTCTCGACCGGCACCGCGACGTCCATCGTCGGCAGGTCGACGACGTGCCCGTGCCCGAGCGGCATCGGCGCGACCAGCGTCTCACGGTAGGCGTCCGGGCCATCGCTGTGCACACGCTGGATGAACTCCGGGCCAACGACCAGCATGCCGAGCTGCCCCGACGAGTAGCGCTCCGTCGCGCCGAGATAACCCCTCCGCAGCGTGTCGGCCGGAAACAGGTCGTGCTTGAAGAGGTCGACGTAGCGGGCCAGCAGCGCGACGTGGGCCGGGCCGTCGAAGACCGCGCGGCGCCGGTCCGGGGTCAGCACCGCCAACCCTTCCTCCTGGAACAGCGTCAGCATTCGGATCTTGTCGACGTTCGGCATGAACCCGTAGACGCCGGCCTTCTGCTTGATCTGCACCGCGTCTTGAATGTAGTCGTTCATCGTGGCCGGCGGGTGCTGCGGATCGAGCCCGGCGCGTTGGAAGACCGCGCGGTTGTAGGCGAGCACGTCCGGCTCGACGTACCACGGGATGCCGTACGCGCGGCCGCCGACCCGCAGCGACGCCCAGATGTTCGGGAAGTAACGGGCGCGGAGATCCGGCGGCACCGCCGCGTCCATGTCCACGAGCGCACGCTCCTGCGCCATACGGACCGTGAGCTCGGTGTTCAGGTTGACGACGTCCGGGCCGACGCCGCCGGCGATTGCGGACAAGAGCTTCTGGTCGAGGACCTGGTAATCGACGTCGACCCACTTGATCCGGGTGCCGGCGTGGGCCCCCTCGTACCGGCGCACCACGTCCTCGATGTGCGCCGTGAGGTCCGGTTTGAGCGAGATCGTCCAAAATTCGAGCGTCACAGACGGCGCGGAGAACGCCGGGGCGGCGGGGAGCAGCCCCGCCGCCACCGCGACAACCAGTAGTCCGAAGGGAACCCGACGCACGGCTAGTGGTGCGCCTCGACGGCCTCCTTCTGCTTCCGCGCCTCCGCCGTCACCTTGTCGGCGATGTGCGACGGCACCTCGTCGTAGTGCGAGAACGACTGCTCGAAGGTACCGCGGCCGCCGGTCAGCGAGCGGAGATCGGAGGCGTAGCGGAGCATCTCCGCCATCGGCACCTGCCCGCGCACGGTCGTCGTGCCGTCCCCATTCGGCTCCATCCCTTGAATCCGGCCGCGCTTGCTGTTGAGGTCGCCGATGATATCGCCCATCTGCTCGTCCGGGACGTGCACCGCGACGTCCACGACCGGCTCGAGCAGGACGGGCCTGGCCTCCTGCATCGCCTTCTTGAACGCCATCGACGCGGCGATCTTGAACGCCATTTCCGAGGAATCGACGTCGTGGTACGAGCCGTCGACCAGCGTGATCTTGATGTCGACGACGTTGTAGCCGGCGACGACGCCCTCGTTGATGGCCTCCTTCATGCCCTTCTCGACCGCGGGGATGAACTGGCGTGGAATGGCGCCGCCGAAGATCTTGTCGACGAACTCGTAGCCGCCGCCGCGCGGCTTCGGATCCATTTCGATCCAGCAGTCGCCGTACTGGCCGCGGCCGCCGGTCTGCTTCTTGTACTTGCCCTGGACGCGGGCGTGGGCGCGTACGGTCTCACGGTACGGCACGCGCGGCACCGACAGCACGACGTCGACGCTGAACTTCCGGCGCAGGCGGTCGGCCACGATCTCGAGGTGCGACTCGCCCATGCCGGAGATCAACGTCTGGTGCATCTCGCTCCCGCGCTGCACCTGGAGCGTGTGGTCTTCTTCGGTCAGGCGCGCCAGCGCGCTGCCGAGCTTGTCCTCGTCGGTCTTGCTCTTCGGCTCGACCGCCATCGCGATCGCCGGCTTCGGAAACTCGATCGGCGGCAGCGCGACGGGCTTGTCCTTGTCGGTCAGCGTGTCGCCGGTCGCGGTCTCGGCGAGCTTGGCGACCGCGCCGACGTCGCCCGCCGGCAGTTCGGGCACGGGCTCCTGGTGCTTGCCGCGGAGCACGAACAGCTGGCCGATGCGCTCCAGTTTGTGGTGGCCGGCGTTCCAGACCTGGGAATCGGACTTGAGCGTGCCGCTCACGACCTTCAAGTACGACAGCTTGCCGACGTACGGGTCGGCCATTGTCTTCCAAACCTGCGCGGCGAGGACGCCCGCGGGATCCGGCGGCAGCGTGATCTCTTCGCCCTTGGCGCTCCGCGCCGCCACCGGGCCCCGCTCGCCGGGGGCCGGGAACAGGCTCACGATCCCGTCGAGCAGCGGGGCGACCCCGAGGCCGTTGTGCGACGCCGCGGCGCAGAACACGGGAACGATCGTCCCGGCCCGCACGCCGGCGTGCAGACCCTTCGTCACCTGTTCGGCCGTCAGCTCGCCCTTCTCCAGATAGACCTCGGTGAGAGCGTCGTCGGATTCCGCAATCGCCTCGACGAGCCGCTCGCGCGCGGCGCGCGCGGCATCCATCACATCCGCGGGGACCTTGTCGGGAGGAATGGGCCCCGACGCACCGTGGGCCCGCATCTCCAGCAGGTCGACGACGCCGGTGAAGGAGCCCTCCGCGCCGATCGGCCACTGCACCGCGATCACGCCTCTCCCGAACTTCGTCTGCACCGCGTCCAGGATGCGGGCGAAGGCGGCGTTTTCACGGTCCATGCGGGTGACGACGAAGGCGCGGCCGCGCTGCTCGCCCGAGGCGAGGGCCCAGGCCTTCTCCGTCTGGACCTCCACCCCGGAGACCGCGTCCACGGCGATGAGCACGCTCTCGACGGCGCGCATTGCGCCGGCCAACTCGCCGACAAAATCGGGGTAGCCCGGCGCGTCGACGAGGTTGATCTTGTGGTCCTTCCATTCGAGCGGCGCGATCGCCGCGCTGATCGTGATCCGCCGGCGGGCTTCCTCGGGATCGAAGTCCGTCGCCGTTGTGCCGTCCTCGACGCGGCCCATCCGGTCGATCGCTTTCGCGGCGAACAGCATCGCCTCGACGAGGGTGGTCTTCCCGGTGCCGCCGTGGCCGGCCACGGCGACGTTTCTGATACGGTCGGACTGATAGCGCTTCATGGCGCCCTCCTACTGTTCAGTATCCCCGCGTCACGTCCACCCGGTTCAACAGCGCCTCCCCGGCGAGGTAGCGCCGGAGGTTTTCGCAGAAGAACGGCACGGCCCTCTCGAGGAAGCCCGGCGACGATCCGGCCACGTGCGGCGTGATGATCAGGCCCGGCAGATGCCACAGCGGGCTCGTCGCCGGCAGCGGCTCCTGCTCGAACACGTCGAGCCCGGCGCCGGCGAGGTGCCCGGACTGGATCGCGGCGGCGAGCGCGGCCTCGTCGACGGTGCCCCCGCGGCCCACGTTGACGACGAAAGCGCCGCGCGGCAGGAGGGCGAGCTCCCGCGCTCCGATGAGGCCGCGGGTCTCGGGCGTCAGCGGCACCGTGATCGCGAGCACTTCGGACGCTTTGAGGACCTCGTCCATCGCCGCCGGCGCGACGACGCGGTCGACGCCCGGCACGGCCGCCCCCGACCGGCGGACGCCCCACACGCGCATTCCGAACGCCGCGGCGCGGCGGGCCAGCTCGGTCCCGATCGTCCCGAGCCCGAGAATGCCCAGCGTCTTGCCGCGGATCACGGCGCCGACGGCGCCGTCGCGCATCCACCGGCCCTCGGCCTGCCGCGCGAGCAGCGCCGGCAGCCGGCGCGTGTGCGCAAGGACGAGCGCCATGATGTGCTCGGCAAGCACGTCGCCGTGAGTGTGCGTGTTCGTGACGAGGATGTCGGTGCCGGCGACGTCCCGGCACAGGTTCTCCACGCCGGCGCCCAACGAGTGCACCCAGCGGAGGTGCTTGGCGCGGGTCGCGCCCTCGCGCAGCGGCCGGAAGCCCACAATCACCTCGGCCTCCGGCGCCTCCTCGAGCCAGCGGGCGCGGTCGCTCACGCGGACGAGGCGCACCCGCGGATCCACCGCCTCGATCGCGGCGGCGTGCGCGCCGCCCGGCGCGGCGTCGGGGTCTGCACCGGGCTTCTGCGCGAGCGCGGCGACGATGACGGGGCGGGGTTCAGGCGGCATCGCGGGCCGCCTCTCTGAGGCGCGCCTGCACGAATCGCGAGTCGAGCGCGGCGAGCAGCCAGCCGGCCTGCGGACCGGAGTCCTTGCCGAGCAGCGCCTGGTAGATCGCGCCGAACGCCTCGCGCGGGCCGAGGCCGAGCTCCGCCTTCAGGGCGTGCAGATGCGTGTGCAACTCTTCCCCGGTCCACCGCCGTGCGGCCAGCGCGTCGGCCACGCGCGCGAGGTACTGCCGCTGCGCGGCCGACAAGGTGGCGGCGCCTTCGGGCAGCGCCGGCCGGATCTCGAACTTCGCCGTGTCCGGCGCGTAGGCGGCCAGCCAGCGCCGCGCGTCCTCGATGCGGCGGGTGAGTTCGGCGCGGTCGGTCTCCGTGAGCGGCGCGCCCTTGTCGCGCTCCACGGCCTCGACGATATCGACCGACGGGATCTGCATCAGCTGGGCGACCTTGGCGAATCGCGGCCGGTAGCACCGCGGCTGCTCCCCGTCGACGCGGGAGAAATAGAAGGTCCGCGCGAGGTCCTCGTTGGCGGCCGCACCGCCCCGCGCAGACGGGGTCTCCCCGAAGTACGCCGCCGCCGCGCGGTCGTATTCATCGTAGAGGCTCGGGATCGTATCCCCGTACGGGTCGAACTCCACCTGCTTGCGCGGGTGCGGCCGCACGATGAGGAAGCGGGCCAGCTCTTCGCGCAGCACCTCGAGGATCTCCCTGGCGGTAACGCCGACGGCCTTGGACGTGCTCATCTTCTTGCCGCCGTACAGCAGAAACTCGTACGCGAACGCGTACGGCGCCGGCCGCCCGAAGATCCGCCCGCTCAGGGCGACGGCGACGTCGTGCGAGCCGCCGCGCGTCATGTGGTCCTTCCCCGCCCCCTCCACCGTCACGCCGAGCGCGTCCCACTTCGCCGGCCACTCCATCCGGTACAGCAGCTTCGCGCCGCCTCGGAACGGCGAGCGGCGGCCGCGGTGGCCGCAGCCCTGGGCCCACGTCACCTTATCCGGCGCGCAGACATACTCGACCTCGTCGCCGTCCCACGTCAGGATGTTGGTAGTGCCGATGCGGCCGCAGTGCTCGCAGAGCACCTGCACCGGCCACCAGTGCTCGTCGATCCGCTTGCTCGAGGTCACCTCGCGCCAGATCTCGCGGATCTCCGCGACACGGTCGAGGGCGAGCCGGATGCCCCGGTCGAAGCCGCCGGCCCGGTACATCTCGGACGTCCGGTAGATGCGCGGGTGAGCGCCGAGCCGGGTGAACACCGCCTCGAACTCGTCGGCGAAGTACCGTCCGTAGTTGGGCGCGGCAGCGGCCGGCCGGCCCCCGGGCGCCCCAGCGGCGTCCTCCGGCGGCGCCGGGATCTCGGCGAGCGGCATGCCCATGTACCGCGCGTAGTCCGGCAGCGACGGCGGCAGGTCGTCCATCGGGTCGTAGTCGTCGAACCCGTACAGGAAGGTCGTCTCGACGTCCTTATCGCGCAGCGCGCGCGAGATGCACTCGTGCATCAGCACGCCCCGCAGGTGCGCAACGGTGACGTGTCCGGACGGCGTTTTGGCGTCGTTGACCACATGGGGACCGGGGGAACGCTTGAGGAGGTTCTCGACGAGCAGGTCGACCCACATGGTTCCGCTTAGGTTCTGGCCGGTTCGAAAGCGCTCCTTCGGAGCAGCCGGCCGCGCGCCTCGCCGACGAAGTAGAACGAGCCGGTGACGACCAGGACGTCGTCGGGCCCGGTCAGCTGCCTCGCGCGCGCCACCGCGGCCCGCCGGTCGTCCACTGCTTCCACGTGCGGCGTGTACCGCCGCACCTCCGCGGCGAGGTCCGCGGCCGCGAGCGCGTGCGGATTGTCGGGGGTCGTCGTCACGACGGCGGCGGCGAGCGGCGCGAGCAGCGCGGTGACGGCGTGGTAATCCTTCGTCGCGAGCATGCCGAAGGCCACGACGAGACGCCGGCCGCCGAGCAGTTCGCCCAGCGTGGCGCACAGCGCGGCCATCGACGCGGGATTGTGTCCGACGTCGACGATCGTGTACGGCCGCCGCGCCACGAGCTCCACCCGCGCCGGCCACCGCACCCCGGCGATGCCGGCGCGCACCGCGTCGGCGCCGAGCGCCGGGACGAGCTCTTCCGCCGCGGCCACCGCGGCGGCGGCGTTCACGGCCTGGTGGCGTCCGAGCAGCGGGATCGCGACGTCGTAGGTGCCGCGGCGCCCGCGGATGCGCGCGGCCACCCCGTCGAGCGACGAGGAGACGATCTCGTATCCGATCTCGCGCCCGACGAGCAGCAGCGGGGCCCCCAGGCACCGCGCGGCGTCTTCGATCACCGCCTCCGCCTCCGGCGGCTGCGGCGCCGACACGACGGCCCGCCCGGGCCGGATAACGCCGGCCTTCTCATGCGCGATCTCGGTCAAGGTGTGGCCCAGCAATTCCGTGTGATCGTAGCTGACCGGCGTGAGCACCGACACGATCGGGTCGGTGGTATTGGTCGCGTCGAGCCGGCCGCCGATGCCCACTTCGACCACGGCGACGTCCACGCGGGCCCGCCGGAACGCCAGCAGGGCCATCGCGACGGTCGCCTCGACGTAGGTCGGCGGGCCCCACGGGTCCGCGCGGCCCGCCTCCACGGCCGGGCGGATCGCCTCCACGAGCCGGACGAGCTCCGGGCGCGTGATCATCCGGCCGCCGATCTGGATGCGCTCGCGGTAGTCGACGAGATGCGGCTTCACGGTGAGACCGGTGCGAAGGCCCGCGGCGCCGAGGATACCGGCCAGCATCGCCGCGGTGGATCCTTTGCCTTTGGTCCCAGCGATGAGCGCGCCGCGGAGTCCCGCTTCCGGCCCGCCGAGGCGGTCGAGGAGCGCGCGCATGCGGGACAGTTTGACTTCGTGATAGGGCCGGCGCGGTTGGCCGGAAGGGTGGATCAGGCTGTCGAGATAGTCGAGCGCCTGCGCGTACGTCACGCCTCGTCGTGCTCCAGCTGGCGGCGGGCCGCGGTGAGCGTGTTTTCGAGGACCATCGCGATCGTCATCGGCCCGGTCCCGCCCGGCATCGGGGTGATCGCGCCCGCGACCTCCCGCACCGCGTCGAAATCGACGTCGCCGGCGATCTTGCCGTCGACGCGGGTGAGGCCGACGTCGATGACGACGGCCCCGGGCTTGACCATTGCCGCGCGGATGAGGTGCGGATGGCCCACCGCGGCGACGAGAATATCCGCGCGCCGCGTCTGCGCGGCGAGGTCGGGAGTCCGGGAATGACAGATCGTCACGGTGGCATGGCGGGCCAGCAGCAGCAAGGCGACCGGCTTGCCGACGATGTTGCTGCGGCCGACGACCACGGCCTCGCGCCCCGCTATGAGGTCATGGTGGCCGGCGAGTCCGCCGCCCGGCGGTCCGCCGGCAGGCGAGACGCCGGCGGAGTCGATCAGGGCGATGATGCCGAGCGGCGTGCACGGGACGATGCCGGGCCGTCCAAGCGCGAGGCGACCCATGTTGACCGGGGTAAGACCGTCGACGTCCTTTTCGGGATTGAGGCGCGCGAACACGGCGTCGGCGGCGATCTGCGGCGGCAGCGGCAGCTGCGGCAGGATGCCGTGGACGTCGGCGCGCCGGTTGAGCGTGTCGATGAGGTCAAAGTACTCCGCGGCCGGCACATCCGCGGGCAAGGCAAAGGTCTCCGAGCGGATGCCGACGCGGCCGGCCGCCTTCGCCTTGCTGGCGACGTACGCGTGCGACGCGGGATCGTCGCCGGCCAGGACCGCGGCGAGGCACGGGGCGATCCCGTGACGCTCGGTGAACTCGCTCACCTGCGCGGCGAGGCCGGCGCGCCGGGAGCGCGCAAGCGCGGTGCCGTCGAGAATCGCGGCCGCCAGAGCTAGCCGAGCTCCGCTTTGAGGTCCTTGCCGGCCGTGAACGCGGGGACCTTGCGCGCCGCGATCTGGATTTTCTCGCCCGTGCGGGGATTGCGGCCCTCGCGTGCTGCGCGCGACCGCACCTGGAAGGTGCCGAAGCCGACCAGCGTCACCTTCTCCTCGCGCCGCAGCGCGTCGGTGATGCCGGCGAGGATCGCATCGAGGGTCTGCGACACCTGTTTGCGGGTCTCTCCGGTGGCGGCGGCAACGTGCTCGACGAGCCCTTCCTTGTTCATGGCTCCCTCCGGGGTGGAGCGGGAGACGGGAATCGAACCCGCATCGCCAGCTTGGAAGGCTGGCACTCTACCATTGAGCTACTCCCGCTTGAATAACCTGGTTGCCGGCCGCCAAGTCGGCCGGCGGCGCCAAAATTTATTCTAACAGACGGGCGGCGGGCGGTCCTTCGATTGTCGAGCGGCGGTGGCGCTTACGAGTCGGAGACGAGGGTGGTGATGAGGGCGAGCGCTGCCACCGGTGCGGCCACCGGCACGTCGGCCGCGTCGAGCGTCAGGCTCACATCCGCACGGGCGACCGGCTGGGCGGCGCCGGCGACGAGCACGGGCGCCGCGGCCAGGATCGGAGCGTCGAGCTCGGTCCAGCGCCCGCGCTCCCGTTCCGCGAAGTGCCCGTAGTGGCGGGGGCAAACAAAAATCCGGGGCGGTCCGTACGCTCGCGTGCGCGGCAACTCGACGAAATGCCAGCCGGCTTCGTCTCCGCGCCGCTCCCGGGGGCAGGTGAAGCACTTGACCGTCGACCGGTCTCGTCTCTCTTCCACGGCCGCGCGCGTGATGAAGGGCTCCCCCCTTACAGCAACTCGCCTGGCAAGAACCTCTATGCCCGACTCGGCGCCCTGTTAGACACCGGCTTCGAGCCTCCGAGACGGCGCCTGAGTTTTTATGGAAGAACGACCGACGTTATGAGCAATATGGTGGGGAGGGAAGGATTCGAACCTCCGAAGGCATTCCGCCAGCTGATCTACAGTCAGCCCCCTTTGGCCGCTTGGGTACCTCCCCGTACGACGTTCCGGCCCGGCCCGGTCCTGTTGGACTCTCCGATTGTAGGAGCAATAGGAGGAGGCTGTCAACGGAAACCGTGCCACGCTCACTATCCCCGGCTGTACGGAAGGAAATAACGGCCCGCGCTCGAGCCGCCGTCGACGTCGATCACCGTGCCGGTGACATAGTCCGCGGTCCGCGACGACATGAACAGCACCGCGGCCGCGATGTCTTCCGGCAGACCCATCCGCCCCCACGGAATGTTGGTCATGAGCGTCTGCCGGTATCCCGGATTCACGTCGCTGCGCCGGCCGACGTCGACGAGGCCCGGGGACACGACGTTCACGTGGATGCGGTGCTCGGCGAGCTCCTGCGCCAGCACCTTCGTAAACATGACGATGCCGGCCTTGCTCGCGCAGTAGTGCGAGGCGCCCCGCCGCGCCGACTTGTAGGCGCCGGACGCGATGTTGACGATGTGGCCCGGAATCTTCGCGTCCACCATGCGGCGCGCCACGGCCCGGGACATCCGAAAGGTCCCGGTCAGGTTGACCCCGATCACCTGGTCCCACTGATCGTCCGGCATCTCGATGACCGGGCAGTTGGGGTAGACCGCGGCGTCGTTGACGAGCACCTCGATCGGCCCGACGGCGCGCGCCGCCTCCTCCACGACCCGCTCCGCGTCGCGCACGTCGCCGGGCACACCGGCCGCCCGGCCGGGACCGCCCGTTAAACTGTCGACGGTCTGCGCCACGTGCTCAGGATCAATGTCCACAACCGCGACGTGGGCCCCTTCGCGAACAAACGCTGCCGCGATCCCGCGGCCGATGCCGGAACCACCGCCGGTGACGAGCACCCGCCGGCCCGCAAACTCACCCATGGCTTCCCCCCTGCGGCCGCAAGGCAGCCTCTTGCTCCTGCGCTGCCTCCTGCCGATAGGGAAATTCGGCACGGGTCGCCGAAATACTCGTCCATGGACCTGACGGCCAAGATCGTTCTTCTGATCACGCTTTTCGGTCTGCTGGTGGTCTTTATCTGGTACTCGCGGTCGCGCCCTGCCTACGCGCCCGTGCGCGTGGGCCCGTCGCCGGCGCCGTTCGTCGAGCAGGACGTGACGCAGTATCACACGCCGCCGAAGCTGGGCTGGAACTGGTGGGCCTTCGCCCTCGGACCGGTGTGGTATCTCGCCGAGGGCCTCTGGGTGCACGCGATCATCCTCACGCTTCTGATCGGCCTCTCCGGCGGTATCCTCTGGCCGTTCGCGGCCGTCTACGCGGGCGCCAAGGCGAGCGAGACGCTCGTCGACTTCCGTCTTGCCCGGCACAGCTACTACTAAATAGTCCCGCTCTCGTTCCGCCCCGACGGCGCCGGCCCCGCCGGCGGACCGCGACTTCGCTAGCGGGCGGAGAGGACCCGCCGACGGCTTGTCCGGTGAGCCGCTGCGGCGACGTATACCGCCGGCACCTCCGACACCATCACCGCATCGCGGCTCAACCGATAGCCCGCCTTGACGATCGCGTCGAGCAATTCGCCGCTGCGGATGCGGCTCGGCAGATATCGGTCCGGGTCGAATGCGATGCGCACCCGTCCGGCGGCGACGTTCATAGAAACTGAGCCGACGCCCGCGGTGCGGACGAGGGCCACCTCGAGGGCAACGGGCGAAGCCACGTGATCCAATCCTTCGACGGGGAGTACGACGACGTCGTGGGGCACGATCCGGCTACCTCCGCTGGTGTGTCTTGGCACCAGCGTAGCGACCGTGGATGATCCGGCTGTGAGCGGTGTTTGAGCGTTTGGTTAAGGTTTGAGCCTGGCCGGGCTCGGCGGCATTCACCCCGTCTTGCGGAGGCGCGGATCCAGCACGTCCCGGATGCCGTCGCCGAGCAGGTTGAACCCGAGCACAAGCAGCAGGATGGCCACCGCCGGAAACGTCGCGACCCACCACTGATCCATTAAAAAGGACCGGCCTTCTGAGACCATGATGCCCCACTCGGGGGTCGGCGGCTGCGCGCCGAAGCCGATGAAGGCCAGCCCCGCGGACGTGAGGATGACGCCGCCGATCTCGAGGGTAGCCTGGACGAACAGCGGCGCGACGGCATTCGGAATGAGGTGCCGCAGCACGATTCTGGGGTCCTGGGCGCCCTGGGCCCGGGCCGCCTCAATGTAGTCGCGGTGTCGGAGCGCGAGTGTCTGCGCCCGCGCAAGCCGCGCGTATGAGGTCCAGGAGACGATCGTGATCGCAATCAGGGCGTTCGTCAGGCTCGGGGTGAGAATCGCCGAGATCGCCATGGCCAGCACGAGAGACGGGAAGGCAAGAAACATGTCCGTCACCCGCATCAGCACCTCGTCCCACCATCCCCCGCGCCATCCCGCCGCGGTGCCGGCCGCGACCCCGAAGGCGAGGGCGGCGGAGACAACGGAGATGCCGGAGACGACCGAGATCCGGGCGCCGTAGAGCACGCGGCTGAATACGTCGCGGCCGAGCGAGTCGAGCCCGAACGGGTGGGCGATGCTCGGAGGATCCAGCCGGTGCGCCAGGTCCTGCGCGAGGGGGTTTTGGATCGCAAGGATCGGCGCCGCCGCCGCCGTGACAACGAAACCGGCCACGATGACGAGCCCCACGAGGGTGAGCGGATTGCGCCGGAACGCAGCCCAGACGACCTGCGCCGACGAGCGGACGCCGGCCGGGCTACGTGTACCGGATCTGGGGATCGAGATAGGCGTAGAGGACATCGACGGCGAGGTTCGCGACGGAATAGATGACCGCGATGATCAGGGTGACGCCGAGCACGGCCGGAATGTCGACGTTGACCGCGGAGTTTGTGGCGTACCGGCCGATCCCCGGCCACGCGAAAATGGTCTCGGTCAGCACGGCGCCCGACAAGAGACCGCCGAACGCCAGGCCCACGACCGTGACGGTCGGCAGGAGCGCGTTGCGTAGCGCGTGCGCCAGCACCACCCGGCGCTCCGACACCCCCTTCGCGCGCGCGGTGCGCACGTAGTCCTGCCGGAGGACCTCGAGTAGGCTGCCGCGCGTCATCCGGGTAATAAGCCCGGTCTGATAGTAGCCGAGGACCGCGGCCGGAAGAACCAGGTGCCTCAGGGCATCCTGCAGTGCCGCCCAGTCTCCGGCGAGCAGCGCGTCAACGGCGACCATGCCGGTGATGTGCGGGGGCACGGCGGTGTAGATGTTGAGCTGGCCCGGCCCCGGCAGCACCCCGAGCCGCACGTACAGGACTCCGAGCAGCAGCAGCGCCAGATAGAAGATCGGCAGCGAGGTCCCGGTGAGCGCGAACAATCGCGCGACTTGGTCCGGCCACCGGTCTTTGTACACGGCGGACACGATCCCGGCCGGCATCCCGATGACGATCGCCACCAGCAGCGCCGCCGTCGAGAGCTCCACGGTCGCCGGGAGGTACTGCTCGAGATCGCGGCTGACCGGGCGGTTGTCTTTGATCGAGATCCCGAGATTTCCGTGGGCGAGATCTCGCAGATAGATCACATACTGCACGGGCAGAGGCCGGTCGAGCCCGAACTCGTGGCGCGTCTTTTCCACCAGGTCGGGCGGCGCGTGATCGCCAACGTACGCGATGACCGGATCGGCCGGCACCACGTGCGTGAGCACGAACGTGATTAGCGTCACGCCGAACACGACGAACGCGGTCAGCCCGGCGCGCCGGACGAGGTACTGCAGCAGGGTCATGGTGTCGCGGCGGGGGGACTGAAGATCCGTCCCCCCGCCTGCCCGGCGCTACTGCTTGGTCAGCTGGAAGAAGTCGATGAAGTTCACCGGATCGAAGACGAGGTGCTGGATCCGCTTCGACGCGGCGTTCGAGATCATCGGCTGATACAAGAGCGCGAACGGCCCGTCCTGATTCATGACGTCGTTGATCCGCTTGTAGAGCGCGCCGCGCTGCGGCGTATTCTCCAGCCCGCCGGCCTGGTTGACCAGCGCACTCAGCGGGTCATTATAGTACTGCAGGCGCCAGCAGAGCGACTTCTGCTTGTAGTCCCCAAACGGCTTGGAAAAGTCGTCGGGATCCGGGTAGTCCACGTACCAGTTGGCGAGCACCATCTCCGACTTCTGGCCGCGGTACGTCTGGTACATCTCGGAGGACGCCACCTGGCGGATCGTGACGTTGATCCCGACGGCGCCCAGATCGTTCTTGATCTTCGCCGCGAGGTCGCCCGCCGAGATGCCGCCGGCGGCGGAGCCGCTCGGCGCGAGCATGGTGGCGGAGAAGCCGTTGGCGAATCCGGCCTCCGCCAGGAGCGCCTTGGCCTTGGCCGGGTCGTGCTTGAACGGCAGCGCCGGATCGTAGCCGAAGAGCCCCTTCGGGACGATGCTCTGAAGCGGCAGCCCGTTACCGTTCAGCAGCTGCCGGACAATGCCGTCGTAATCGATCGCCCACCGGACCGCCTGCCGGACCTGGGCCTTGGTGAACGCGGGCACGTTCTTTACGTCCATGCCCACGTACTCTTCGCCGAGGTCGGGGATCTGCGAGACGTAAAACCGGCTGTCGCTCTTGAGCGCTTGGAGCTGCGCCGCCGAGAGGCCGGTCGCGATATCCGCGTCGCCGCGCTCCAGCATGTTCCGCTGCACCGTGTTCTCCTGAATGTTGGGCCACACGATGCGCTTGATCGACGGCGCCCGGCTGAGGTTGTAGTTGGGGTTCGCGACGAGCTCGATCGTCACCAGGCGCTCCCACCGCGCGATTTGGTACGGGCCGCTGCCGGCCGAGTGATCAATCAGCCAGCCGGTACCCCAGTCGTTGTTCGTGACGTGCTGGCGAACCGTCTTGCTGTCGACGATGCCCGCGACGGTGTTCGCCATGATCGACAGAAACGCCCCGGGGCTGAACGCCTCGGGCAGCGTGAAGACGACGGTCTGCGGATCGGGCGTTTTCACGATCTGGTCGACGTTCTTTTCGTCGATCCCCATCTGCGTGATCAGCCACGACGCCGGGTCCTTGGGGATGTTGACGGCCCGCTCGAACGTGTAGAGGACGTCGGCCGCGGTCACCGCGTTGCCGCTGGCAAACTTGACGCCCGGCCGGAGATGAAACGTGTACGTCTTCGCGTCTTTGCTCGACGTCCAGGACGACGCGACGCTGGGCCGCGGATGGGTCAGATCGCCCTGGGCGAACTCGACGAGCGTGGAATAGGCGAGATGGTCCGGCTCGGTGAACTCATAGGACACCTGAGGATCGAGCGAGATGACACTCGAGATGTCCATCGCGATGACGACGGTCTGTTGTGGCGTATAAGCGGTCGCTGACCGGCCGGGCAGCGGTGCCCACGTGGCGATCAGCAAGATCGCGGCGGCAACCGCGACAAGACGTCGCATCCACATCCCCCCCAACAGAATTTGGTGCTGCCAGCAGACCCCGCCGGTAGCCGTCCAGGTCGCGCCCGCGGACCCGCGGCGGGCCACCCTCTACTGACGAGGCGGGAGTCTCGACAGTTCGCGCCGCGTGAAACCGCGGGGCGCTTTCGCCGGAGCGGCGGAGGGCCCCTGCTGCCGCACAGGAACGGTGCGCCAGGGCTTGGCCTGCGGGTCGGCGGAGGGAAGCCCTGACAGAAAAGCGAGGGCGGGTCGGCACTCCTGACCCGCCCTCTTCTTCCCGAAACTCGGTGACCCGCCGGCGCTCAAGCCTTCGCGTAGTGCTCCGCGCTCATGACTTCGATACCGACGAACGGCTCATTGCCTTCCACCCAGCCGTCATGCCCCGGTGGAATCGTGTACGACATTCCCGACGTGATCGTCTTCTCAGCACCGTCGTTCATCTTGACCTTCAGGCGACCGGAGATCGCATAACCTACATGCGCCGCCTGGCACGACTCGGTCTTGACGACAGGCTTGACGCATTCCGACCAGCGCCATCCCGGCTGGAAGATGAAGCGGCCCAATGTGAAACCGCCGAGCTTCACAACCTCGACCCGCGTTTTGTTCGGAGTCCTTACCTCGTCCGGCGTGTCGTGCGACTTTGTCTCCAGTTTTTCGACTTTCATCCCGTTCGACACGGTGCACCCCCCGCTCGCGTGGACGATCACTCGCCTTCAGTAATGCGCAGCCCCCGACCAGATTCGAACTCTTCCTCTGTAATCCCTTGGCAAAGACGAAAGGGAGGATACTCAAAGATTATCTCAGGATAGGCCGAATCACGCAACGCTTAACCAAGCGGCCTGCTCGCACCCGCCATCCACAAGGCGAATCCCCCGGGAGGGTAGAACGATAACGTGGGTGACTACGGATGACCGACAAAGGGTTCCTCACCGTAGCCGAAACGATGGTGCCGACGAGCGCGTCGGTGAATATCGATGATTCAGTTGCAGCCGCAGCAGAAATCCTCCGCCGGGAGGGCCTCATGGGCCTTCCGGTCTGCTCGCAAGGCCGCGTCGTCGGGCTCGTGACTCCAAGGCAGTTGCTGAGGGAGCCTCCCTACCGGCCCGTGGGAACGGTTATGACACGAGAGATTGCTCCAGCGACGCCCGCACTGTCGCTGTTGCAGACACGCGCGCTCATGGTGAGGCAAGGTGTCGAGGTGCTCCCGGTCATCGATGCGGGGGCGATCGTCGGGCAGATCTCCATGGTCGCCGTGTTGAACGCCCAGGGTCAGCAGACCGATCCGTTGACCGGCCTGGCGTGGGCGACCGCCCTGCGATCATGGGCGTCCGCCGCTCTGGCAAGTGGGCGCGAAGTCGGCATCCTGTTTGTCGATCTCGACAACTTCGGTGAAGTCAACAAGGTCCTCGGTCACGTCGCCGGTGACGAAATTCTCCGCGCGATCACGCATTTGCTCGGCGACCTCATCGATCCGTCCGCCGACCTCCTCTGCCGATACGGCGGCGACGAGTTCGTGATCGCCACGACCCGCCGGGCAGATGACGTGCGTGCGCTCGCCGCACGCATCGAGGGCCAAGTCGCGGTCCCGGTGGATATGAATGGCGATCCCAGGAGACTGACGGTGAGCGTCGGTGTCGCGGGCGGCCGAAGAGCCGAGGGCCGAAGGGCGACGCATGTGTCGGCGACCGTCGAAGATCTCCTCAGGCTGGCCAGCCGCGAATCCACCGCCGTGAAGAAAGCGAAGGGCACGATCGCCGCCGCGGCGGTCGGGACCGCCCTCTCGACCGAGGCGGTTGCACCACACGACGCACAATTAAGCGCCGATCAGGCGCAGGCCGCGCCGCTCGTCGCACCTGCCCGCGCGCGCTCCACGCCGACCCGCTGGCACCGTATCGTGCTGGGCGCCGTGGCCGCGGCGGCCTCCTTCGCGCTGGGAGTAGCGCAGAGCGCTTCTGTGCTCCATGGACTCGGCGCGCTGGCCCCCCGTCACGAACGGCCTGCGTCTGCGCTGCCGCCTCCCGTGTTTGTCCCGGCCCGTCGGCCCGACGCGCTCCGCCAGCAAGAGGGCAAGATCGCCCGTGCCGCAGTAAGCGTCGAGCATTCGGTCGCCGAGCCCCACATGCCCGTCCCCGGCTACGTGGTCAGCATCGGGACCTTCGCTACGGGTTTGCAGGCCACGCGCACCATGCGTTTTGTCCGGAGCAAAGGGTACGTCGTCTTTGTGGTGCCCCGGGGGGCGGAGTTTGAGGTGGCCACGTCACGCCTGGGGCATCTCGTCGCTATCGGAGTTGCGGATGCGCTCGAAGATCTGGGCTTCCCGGCGCACCCCGTGCTGCTCCGGTAGGATCTCAAAACGCGTGGGCCAGTGGTAATGTGGAGCCCCCGACCGGATTCGAACCGGTAACCCCCTCATTACAAGGAATCTTCTGCCCAGAATTGTAGTAGCCGTGGCCTGAACCCCAACCTCCTCAGGCGGCCGAGCGCTATGCGCGCGTGTCACCTCGATGGCCTTGGCTGCCACAATAGAGGCAAAATCGTCGGCAGGCGGCGCGCCAGCGTTTGCAACGGGGGCCTGCTCGTCGCAGTTACCCACACAGAAGATGCTCCCGACTTAGAAACCGCTCCTGCCTGATCAAGCAGCCGACAGCTTCGGGTTCCGTAGCGGCCGCCGCGGCGTGATTGTCACCGAGTGTTACCCGCACCCAGCGATCACGGATGCTGATGCGACATCCCCGGCGACTGACCCGGCATCGTATAGCCTCGAAGCGCATCGTACTGAGCGACCTGTGACTCGGATAGTAGCGAGCGCATCACTAGATGGGCACGTAGGTGGGTCGCTCTCAGCCGGCCATAGAGTCCGGCCAGTTCCGCTACCTGCGCCGCCATGTCCCGCTCCGTGATCGTTCGACCGGCGAAGGCACCGCTCAACCGCGCCTCCTGCTCGATGATCTCTGCGCCCAGGCGTTGTGCTTGCGCGATGGTCGTATCCCGGAGGTCCTCGATTTGCTTCACCTGCGCGGGCGAAAGACCAAGCTTGTCCCGCAACTCGAGCGCGTGCACGGGTCCTGGGTACCCATTCAATTCGGCCATCCGGGCGAGGCCGGCGCCTCGACCAGCGCGCAGGTCATCAATCTCTTGCTGGCTCAAACCGCGCACCGGACTGCCCATCTGCGGAGCGTAAGGAGAGGGAGCCGGGCCGGCGGGCTGCGCAAGGGACACGGCGGCCGCTCCGATCAAGATCGACATGACGACAATTCCAGCGAAAAACACGCGCATGCGATGGTCCTCCTCTTGTTGTGTGTGTTCGGCTCTTACGGGCACCACCCGGGAGACCCAGGCCGATGCCGGTAGTGCTCCAGTGTCAGCTCAGCTGGCCTCGGGCGTGCCGAAGAGCCACAACCTCACGCGCCGATGATGACGGAGAGGCAGTGGAGGGGAAGAGCCGGGACGCCGCCCAGATCGCCAGGACAATCACGCCGACCCAGACGATCAGCATCCACAGCACCATCCCGCCCCACATCGCCGCTCACTCCTTCCCCCGAGCCGGGCGCTTACTTCAGATCGCGTTCCTGGATGAACGCACCGTGCCAGACGTGGTACCAGACCTGTCCGGTGGACGCGTTCACGCTGAGCATTCCGATCGGCTTCGCATTCGCGGAGACGTCGAACGTGTAGTAGCCGGGGAACGTCCTCGCCTCGTCCGCTTTCGTCCCCGGACGCTGCGCGTCCAGATACTGTTGCGCGCGGCTCCTCGCTTGGTCGAGCGTGACCGACGCCTCGCCGGATCCTGCTGAGCCCTGGCCGATCGTGTCGGGGCCGAATCCGCCGCCCATCATCGGCCCGCCCGGGCCATGCTGGCCGGGGCCAAACCCGCCGGGGCCGAATCCGTGGCCCATCATGGGGCCACCCGGACCAAATCCGGCGGGGCCACCGTTCGCCATGACACTGCGCATAAACGCCGCCATTCCGCCCTGCACGAGATCATCCACTTCGGACGCGTGCCGCTGCAGCGCGGTCACCGTCGCCGGATCGTCCGACGTTTGCGTGACGATCACGCCGCGTGGCGTCTGCTGGATCCGCGTGCGAATCTTAGCCGCGTTCTGAAAGATCGTCGGGAGCGTGTGGCTTGCCACATTGAATTCGCTTCCGTTCTGCAACCGCTGGGCCATGCTGGCGACGTGTGCTTTGATCAGTTGCGCGACCTGCGGATCGTCGGACTCCGTCACGGTCCGGATGCCGTTTGACAGCTTGGTCACCGACCGTTTGATCTTGTCATGATTCAACAGCAACGCATGGACAAGACGCATATCGGCAAAGAACGCGCTGTCGTGTCGCACCCCGCCGTTCGCTGGGCTGCCCGGTGTGACGCCGCCGGATGAGAGCCCGGGACCCATCATCGGTGTGCCCGGACCTGACCGGCCGGCACCGAACGCGCCGGGGCCGAATCCATGACGCATCATCGGCCCGCCCGGACCCTGCGGGCCGGAGCCAAACCCGCCGGCCATTCGGCCGTACTTTGTGTTCCACATCATGCTCTGCGGTTCGGGATGCACGGCCCCGCTGTCGCGGTCGACGAGGAGCTCGAACGCGCCCTGCCCGGTCGCCGTGTCGGTGACCGCCACGTAGAAGTTATTCGCGAACTCCATGACGTGCGCGGGCGCCACCCCGGAAAGTCCCGACTGCACGATGAACCGCTGGGCGGCGGCCACGGCCTGCTCGATCGACAGCGGCCGGCCGGTCGCCGCCGGCTGCCCTCCCCCCACCGGCCCAACGCCGATTCCCGGCTGCGCCAGCCCGGGGATGGCGAGAAGGCTGAGCACCCCCATCACCGCGACGGCAATCCACGACCGTATGTGCATGTCACTCTCCCTCCCTGAAACGGGATATCCTTTGAGACGAGAGGGTACCGGGAGTCTGTGCGGCGTCCGTGCCGCTTTCGTGAAGATTCTGTGCGCGATGCCGGAAGATCAGCCAGTGCCGTGACCGGGCGCTTCTGTCTGAAGCCGCTTCTGGCCGTTCTGGTCGCCGAGGTGCCCGCCTACTTCGCCAACGGCAGGGTGACGGTGAACGTGCTGCCGCGCCCCAAGCCTGCGCTTTCCGCCCCGATCGAGCCGCCGTGCGCCTCTACGAGGTGGCGGGTGATCGTGAGGCCGATGCCGCTGCCGCCGCTCGTCCGGGCCCGCGAGCGGTCCGCCCGATAGAATCGCTCGAACACGTGCGGCAGATGCTCCGACGCGATCCCGATTCCGGTGTCGGCGACGGCGATCGCGACCGTCCCGTTCGCGCGGCCGGCGCGGATCTCGACCCGCCCGCCCGCGGGTGTGTACTGCAGGGCGTTGCCGAGCAGGTTGGTGAGCACCTGGCCGATCCGATCGGGGTCAGTCAGGACCGGGAGGGGTCCGGACGCGATCTGGACACCCATCTCCACCCCTTTGTCCGCGAATTGGGGGCGGAACCGGCCGGCGGCGGCATCGATCAGTTCCCGGACCTCGACACGACGAAGGTGGAGCGACACCTGCGCGGCTTCGGCCCGGGAGAGCTCTTGCAGATCGTCCACCAGCCGCTGGAGGCGGGCCGTCTCTCGGGCTACCCGGCGAAAGGTCTCCGGGGTAGCGGGCATCACCCCGTCCAGGAGTCCCTCCATGTACCCGGCGATGCCCGCCATCGGTGTGCGGAGCTCGTGCGCCACGTCGGCGATCAGGTCCCGGCGCCGCGCCTCCACTTCCTCGAGCGACTCGGCCAGCTGGTTCACGTGGACGGCGAGCTCGCCGAGCTCATCGGCGGAGGCGACTGGGACGCGCTCCCCGTAGCGCCCCGCGGCGATGCGGGTCGTCACCACGGCCATCGCCTTGATGGATGCCGCGATCCGCCGGGCGACGACAAGACTGACGACGGCGGCGGTGAGGACGGCGGCGATCGCAGCGACGCCCACAGCCGTGTTCACCGCGGCAAGCAGGTCGTTCAGAAATGCCGTCATGCGTTCAGGAGGCTGACCGAAGAACCGCGGCATCGCGGCGAGGTGCTCGCTCACGATGACCGGGGTCAGCATTTGGATCGTCACCCACAGCACCACGGCCCCGACGACGAGGCTGAGCGCAGAAGAGAGAAAGAGCCTCCCGCCGAGCCGTAGGCGCGGCGCACCCATACGGCTCACGTCCCCGCGTCGGCGAATTTGTAGCCGACCCCGCGCACCGTGTGGATGAACACCGGCCGGTTCGGGTCGTCGCCGAGCTTCCGCCGCAGCTCCTTGACGTGCGCATCCACCACGCGGGCGTCGCCGAAGTAATCAGTCCCCCAGACGCGCTGCAGGAGGGACTCTCGCGTAAGCACGTGGCCCGAATCGCGCGCTAGCGCGTAGAGCAGGTCGAATTCGAGCGCGGTGAGCGTCACCGGCTGCCCGTCCTTCGTGACCTCCCGCCTCCCCGGATCGACCCGCACCCGCCGAAATGTCTGGACCGGCTGCTGGCCGTCTGCGGCGCGGCTCCGGCGGAGGACGGCACGGACGCGGGCGACCAGCTCGCGGGGGCTGAACGGCTTGGTCACGTAGTCATCGGCACCCACGGAGAGTCCCACGATCCGATCGGTCTCCTCGGTCCGCGCGGTCAGCAGAATCACGTAGATCGCGGACTCGGCCCGCAGCTGTCTCAGCACCTCAAGTCCGTCCACGCCGGGGAGGTTGAGGTCCAGCACGACGAGGTCCGGCCGAAACGCCCTGGCCTTCGCCAACGCGTCGGACCCGGTCATGGCGATGTCGACCTGGAACCCGTCGTTCCGCAGATAGGACCCGACCAGGTCGACGATGCTTTCCTCGTCGTCGACCACCAACACGCGAGGGCCGGCCACCCGGCTCTCCCCGATCGACGCGACGCTCACGGATGCCATCCGGGGCGATACCACGGTGCCATCCACGGACCGTGCATTCCCCAGGGCCCCGCCATCGTCAGCAGCACGAGCGCGACCAGGATCAGCGCGATCAGCAGTGCACCCCACGGCCCTGGCCACGCTCGCGGCGGCGCAAGTTGCTGGCGTATCTGCCGATACTGCTCCTGGGTCAATTCCCCCCGAGCGTAACGAAGGTCCAGTGTTTCGCGGGCCGAGGAAGAGTGCTGGGCAGTGGAGGGGAAGAGCCAGGACGCCACCCAGATCGCCAGCACGACGACGCCGGCCCAGAAGATCAGCATCCACATCCCCATCCAACCCCACATCGCGTTACCTCTCTCCTGATACGTCGAGCGTGGACGGCTACGTCACATACGTATGGCGTCGACTCTCTCCCGTCCTTCGGCCGTCGATGCAGGCTTACGTGAAAAACTGGTTGCCACTCGCCTCGTTCGATGGATCCAGCGGGGCGGGCCTGCGCCCGCCCCACTGCTGGTCATCCCGTTACCGCGGAAAGCCGGGCGGGAACGGCCC
Source organism: bacterium (assembly GCA_035308905.1). Classification (NCBI taxonomy): domain Bacteria; species bacterium. The sequence goes on from DATGFS010000034.1 coordinate 23,873, forward strand.
GCCGGACCCCCAGCCGAAGGGATGCCGGAACCCAAATCCGGGTCCCGCGCCGGGACCGAACCCAACGCCGCGACCAAACCCAACGCCGCGCGCGGGCCCAACCTGCAGCAGCCAGTTGGCCTGGTCCTGCGTGATCTTTCCCGCGCTCAGCGCCTGATCAACGGCATCGCGGCGAGCATTCACCGCGGCGGTCTGGAGATCGGCCGGCGACACGTGCTTCGCCTCAGCAATCGCCCAAATCGTCGTTCCCGACGCCACCTCCTGACGCAGGGCGTCCGGGGACATGCCCAGGGCCCTCGCCGCACCCGAGAAGGCCGCGATCTGCAGGCTGCTCACGACGTCGGCCGGGATACCGACCCCGCCAGGGCCAGCCCATGGTCCACCGGCACGCACCCCCGGCCCTCCCCAAGGACCAAACCACGGTGCCGCGGCCTGCGTCACGACCACGCCCGCCCCGAGCAACGCTAGGATAATCCCGCTGACCAGCAGGAGCTTCCTCATCGCCGTTCCCTCCTTCATCGACCGGGCCCCCACACTGACTCAGCCCCGGTTTTTGCTTCCGATGAGAGGGTACCGCCGGTCCGTGCAGCGCCCGTGCCGCCCCCGTGAAGATTCCGTGCGACCGCTCCTGGGCGAGCGGCGCGGCGTCCGGACCGGCCACACCATCGGTGCTTCCTTTAGATGCCGAGGATTTGGATCAATTTATACGCGGTCAGGACCACGATGAGCACGCCGAAGAACTGCTTCAGCCGCCTGCCTGGGACGTAGAGGCTCGTAATGCGGGCACCGAGAAAGGATCCGGCCGCGCCCACGACCACCAGCACGCTTGCCAACTGTAAGTTCACGCTCGCCGTGGCCAAGTGCGGCAGCAGGGCCGAGAAGGACGGCGGCGTCACGGCGAGGGCGTTGATCGCCGCGGCGTGCTTGGGCTCGAAGCCGACCACAATGAGGGTGGGGAGGAGCAGGAACCCCGGGCCCACGCCGAGCATGCCGGCGGCGACTGCGATGGGCGCGGCGAGCAGCAGGGCGAGCCGGAGATTGACCTCCGCGGGTGCCGGCGAGGCGGCGGCGGGGTGGTCCGGCAGAAACATGCGCCACGCGAGATAGGCGACCGCCACGAAGTAGAAAGCCCACAGCCACCGGGGATCGACGTGCTGGGCGAGCCACGCGCCGAGCGGGGCGGCGACGGTGGTCACGATGGCGAGCCAGATAGCCGGACGCCATTGCACCAGACTGCTCCGGGCGAAGCCGAACAAAGCGAACAGCGCCGTGACGCCGTTCAGAAACAGAGACAGGGGTTGTACCTGATGCACCAGATCGTGCAGGAACAGGCCCAGGAATGGGACGGCTGCGAAAGCCACGCCGAGCCCGAGCATACCGGAGGCGACCGCGAGCAGGAACAACCCGATGCTAATCGTGACGGTCACGCTGACCCTCCCGGTGCCCTCCACATCGCAGGCGGTCTTCTGAGAAACCCGTTCTGGAGTGTGCGCGTGAGGCTCAAGTTCTTATGGCTCGGCGCCCCTCCTCAAAATTTGGCGTCCGAGCCCGCCAACCGCAACAAGGCAACCTTGAGTTGGTCGGCGACGAAAAGGAACAGCACGGTAAGAAGCAGCACGGCGCCCACCAGGGACGACGGAAGCGGCGCCACCAACCAGCCCTCGACGACCACGAGCATGACGGTGCCCACAAGCACGAGCGTGGCCGTGATCAGCCAATGCCCCGGATAGGGCTTCGTCCAGAAATAGCTTCGCGCACGCGTCATATACAAAATGCTTTGTGAGCCGGCGAGGGTCAGCCACAAGAACACCAGGGTTTGGAGCGTGGCGGTGCCGAGCAGCAAGATGTTCGCGCCGGCCCAGTAGACCGCGCCGCTCAGCAGAAGCAGCGGAACGGCGAGTCCCACGGCGGCCACCATCAGTGGACGAATCGCCCAGCGGTCCGGGACGGGTGAGGCCGTCACCTGATCCGCGGAGACTGCCATGGTCGCGACGTCCGTGGTGATCAGCAACAGCACGATCTGGAGAGGGGTGAGCACGAACGTGTTCAGCACCAGCACGCCCAAGGAGAGAAACACTGGAATGGCGATCTTGCGGGTCATCAGCGTCATGACGAAGGTCTGCATCCGCCGGTAGATCCGCCGGCTGGCCTCGATCGCCGTGATGATCTCGCCGAGGCCGGGCCTGGTCAGAACGAAGCCCGCCGCCGCCTTCGCGACGTCGGTCGCGTTGGCCACCGCAATCCCGATGTCCGCCTGCCTGAGGGCCGGCGCGTCGTTGACGCCATCGCCGGTCATTCCGACGACATGGCCCGCCGTCTGCAGCGCCCGGACGAGAGAGAACTTGTCCTGCGGGAAGACCCTCGGGAAAATCGAGAAGCGCGTCGCCGTCTCCGGATCGAGATCCTCGCGGATCGTCCCGGACGGCGCGACCTCGCCGGCGATGCCGACCTTGGCGGCAATCGCCCGCGCGGTCTCCTCCCCGTCTCCGGTCAGGAGCAGCACGCGCACGCCGCGCTGTTGCAATTCCGCGATCAGGGCCGCCGAATCGGCTCGGGGGGGATCGCTCAAGGCCAGGAGACCGGCGACGCGGAGCCGGCCCTCGGGTCCGGCCGCGACCGCCAGGACGCGCGACCCGTCCGCGGAGAGGCGCGCGACGGCCTCCGCGATCTCCTCCCACGGCGCCCCGGCGAGTCCGGCAACGGTCGCCGGCTCGCCTTTGACGACGCGCAGCACCTGACCGTCCTGCCGCACCATCGCCTCCGAGCGCTTGGTGGCCGGGTCAAACGGCACGAAGCTGACCCGCTGTGCCGACGCGTCCACCACCCCGCGCTCCCGGGCCGCCCTGAGGATGGCGAGATCGATCGGATCCTGCGTGGCCTCCTCGGACGCCAGGGCGGCGAGGCGCATCACCTCGCCCGGGCTCCCCGCCGCGGACGGCTCCACCTGTCCGACCGTCAGCCGGTTCTCAGTGAGCGTTCCGGTTTTGTCGAGACAGAGCACATCCACCGCCGCCGCGTCCCCGATCGCTGAGAGACGCGTGGCCAGGATCCCTTTCTCCGCCAGCATGCGCGCGCCCATCGCGGCCGACATCGTGAACATCACCGGCAGGGCCATGGGGACGGAGGCCACCAGCAGCATCAGCATGAACGGAAGAGCCCCGAGAAACATCCTGCCCTCGACGATCGTGACCGCGAACACGACGACGACCAGGAGGAGATCGAGGGCGCCCAGGGACTTGGCAATTCCCACCACGAGGCGTTCGAGGCGGGGCGGTGCCGCGGCCGTGCGAACCAGCTCCGCCGTTCTCCCGAAATAGGTCCGGCTGCCCGTCGCGGTCACGACGCTGGTCGCCTCGCCGCGGTTGACCAAAGAGCCGGAATACGCTGTACTTCCCGGACCGCGCTCGACCGGGAACGACTCGCCCGTCAGCACCGACTGATCCACCAGGATTCCGCCGTCGGCAAG
>DATGFS010000035.1 GCA_035308905.1 bacterium
TCGTCAACGCCTCCGGCTACGTGGGGTTCGACGGCGAGACCGACGTCGTGCTGTTCCAGCGGATCTGCCCGCACCTGGGCTGCATCTTCAACTTCATCCCGGACTGGCACGAGGTCACGGCCGGCTACGGCGGGTTCGTCCCGCCGAAGTGGGAGCAGCACTCGCTCATGGCGTGCCCCTGCCACCTCAGCATCTACGACCCGACGTACCCGAACGACCCCGGCAACGTGATCTCGGGCCCGGCCCCGCGGGGCGCCCGCTACTTCAAGTTCGAGATCAAGGGCCAGGACATCGTCGTCAGCGGCGCGGAGACCGGCGGCATCGCCGAGTGCCCGACGGCCGGCCGCGTGGAGGCCTGACGCGTGGAATCGGTGCTGGCCAATCTCCGGGAGTGGCTGCAGGATCGCAAGCAGCACCTGGATCTGTTCGACGAGACCAAGACCGCGCTGCAGGACAACCCGCTCTACATCGTGGGGGGGTTGGTCTGGCTGTCGTGGATGGTCGTCATCGTCACCGGCATCATTCTGATGGTCTGGTACATCCCCACGACCACCGGTGCCTACCGATCGATCCTGCATCTGACGGAAGACATCCCGTTCGGCTGGCTCATGCGCGGTATGCACAAGTACGGCGCCGACATGCTCGTCATTACGATCACGATCCGGATCTACCGCATGTACTTCGCCGGAGAATACAAGAAGCCGGGCGAGCTGTCATGGATGATTCTCTTCGCCTCGCTCGTGCTGGCGATGATCTCGGGGATCACCGGCTACGCGCTGATCTGGAACCAGCGGGCGTTCTGGGCGGCCAAGACGGTGCTCACTGTGCCGACCTACTACGACGAGATTCCGGGGCTGGGCAAACTCGGCATCGGGCACGCGATCGCCTACATCTTCCTCGGCGGGCCGGCGCTCGGGCAGGCGACCCTGACCCGGTTTTACTCAATCCACTACGGCATCTCGGTCGTGTTTGTGATCCTGGCCGAGATCTTCTTCTATCGGACGCGGCGGCGCCGGGTCAACCTGTCGTTCTTCACGATCGGGCTCGTGCTCGCGTTCCTGGCGTACGTCAGCTTCGATCAGCTGGCGGCGATGGGACGGTGGGCCAATCCCAACCGGACGCCGCTGCCGATCCTGTCGGACTGGTACTTCCTCGCGCTGTATCAAGTGGTCAAGTACATGCCGCCGCTGTGGGCCGGCATCGCCCCGGGCCTCCTGATCGGCTACGGCATGATCGTGCCGTTTCTCGACCGGACCAAGGAGACGCGGCCGCTCGAGCGCCCGTTCTTCTTCGTGGTCGGCGTCTACGCCCTCGCGATGTTCGTCGGCTTCACGGCGCTCATCATGCTCAACATCGCCGTGATCAGCCGCGACCCGCCGATCATCTTCGCGATCACGGTCGTTGTGATCTCGCTCGCCTTCATCTGGGAGATGCTGCACCGGCGGCGGAAGGCGGCCGCGCGCCCGGCGCCGCGGGGCCAGGCCGTGCGCCCGGCCGCGGCGTCGTAACATGTCGAAGCGCAAGCTGACCTTTTGGGGGCTGTTGATCGTCGCGGTCCTGGCGTTGAGCGAGTTCCTCGCGGCGTGGCGGGACTGGCGGGCGGTGCCGACGCTCGAACACGCCGCGGCGGTGACGGTGCTGGGGGTGGGACTGCTGGCGGCCATGGGATGGCTCGGGTTCCTGCTGTACGAGGTCGATCGGGCGGCCGGCCGGATCCGGCATCAGGTCGGCGTCTACGAGTGGGTGATCGCGATGCGGAGGGGCGCGGGCCGATGAACGACCGCGAGGCGCGCTACAGTGTCTGGATCGTGATCCTCGCCCTCGTCAGCCTGGCGGCCGTCCTGGCGATCGCCTGGGGCGAGGTCGCGGGGCAGCGCCTCGTCGGCGGCGCCGCGGTCGGGGTGATCCTGCTGGCGTATTCGTTCATCCTGCTCTTTCTGCGCAAGGGAGGGTTCACGGGTGTATAGCCGGGCGCTCGCCCGCCTGCTGGACTGGACGCTCCGGCTCGACGTGGCGATCAACCGCGTCTACCCGGAGGACTTCAATCCGCTCTACTACACCGGCGGGCTCTCCAACCTGTTCCTGACGGTGCTGGTCCTGTCCGGTATCTTCCTGTTCCTGTACTACATCCCTTCGTTCAACGACGCCTATATCTCGGTGCAGTTCATCACGGACACGGTGCCGTACGGGCAGATCATCCGCGGGATCCACCGCTACGCCGCGGACGGCTTCATGATCGCGGTGCTCCTGCACTTTTTCCGCAACTGGTTCACAGACCGGTTCCGGTTCTCGCGCGACGAACCGTGGATCAGCGGGATGATGCTGCTCCTGTTCGCCGGCTTCCTCGGCGTGACCGGGTACGTGCTGGTGTGGGATCAGCGCAGCCAGCTCCTCGTCGCCATGACCGGGCGGACGCTCGGGGCGGTGCCGTGGATCGGCGGGTGGCTCGAGACCCAGTGGCAGGGCAGCGCCGGCGTCTCCAATCTGCTGCTGCCCCGGATGCTCTACCTTCACGTCGGGCCGGCGGTCATGCTCTACATCCTGCTGTGGTGGCACTACGTGCGGATCCGGCATCCCAAGGTGTGGCCGCCCGCGGTCTGGACGCTGTTCTCGTTGGGCCTGATCTTTCTCCTGACCGGCCTGCTGCCGGCGACGAGCCAGCCGGCCGCGCGGCCGGACACGGTCCCGACGACGCTTTCGGTGGACTGGCTGTTCCTGCTGCCGTACGTCGGGCTCAAGGTGCTGTCGCCGCTCGTGCTCGTTGCGCTCGCGGTCGTGATCACGGTCTACGGTCTGTACATTCCGTACCAGCTGCCGGAGACCCCGGCCGCGATGGGCATTCGCGACTCGGGCATCGCGCAGGTGATCGACGCGAACTGCACGGGCTGTGAGCTGTGCTACTTCGACTGCCCCTACAACGCCATCGTCATGGTGGCGAGCCCGCATCCGGGCGTGACAAAGGCGGCGCAGGCACGGAAGCTGTTCGCGATCGTGCTGGAGTCGCGGTGCGTGGAGTGCGGCATCTGCGTCGGCGCGTGTCCGTTCGAAGCGCTCGAGCTGCCGCGGCTCCTGGAGCGCGACGTCCAGGAGAAGGTGGTGCAGGCATGCCGGACCTAGAGCGCCCGGCGGCCGCCCCCCAGGCCGCGGCGCCCGCGCCGGGCGCGGGCCGCCGTCCGAAGATCGTCGGGTTCCTCTGCGACTTCGCCGTCGACGCGTCGGCGTTGACGGCGCCGGACGGGACGATGCGCGACGCGCCGAACGTCACGTTGATCAAGGTGCCGTGCTCCGGCTTCGTGCGGCCCTCCTGGCTCGAGTTCGCGCTGCGCAACGGCGCGGAGGGGACGTTTGTCTGCGGCTGCCCGCTCGGCGACTGCTTCAACCGGCTCGGCAACAACCTGATCGGGGACCGCGTGGTGCAGCTGCGGCGCCGGTTCGAGCGGCAGAAGATCCACCCGGACCGGATCGCCTCGATCTACTTCGGCCTGCACGACCAAGAAAGTTTCCTCGGCGCGGTCAAAGCATTCAGCGAGCGCGTCGCGCAATTGCCGGGTCCCGCAGTACCGGCGCCCCGCGCGCCCGGCGGAGGTCCGGCGCGGCCGGCCGCCCCCCCTGCGGGCGGACCCGCCGCCGGCAACCGTGTCGTCGAGACGGGGCAAACCCGGCCGGGTGCGCCGGAACAGGCGCCCCCGCCCGGCACCCAGGAGGGATCGTAATGGCAGAACAGCGTCCCCCGGCGCCCGGAGGTCCCGCGGCGGAGCGGGTGGGCGGTGCGCGCGCCGCGCGGGGCGATCCCGGTCCGCGTCGGTCGCAGAGCGTGATCTACTGGCGGTATCTCATCTTTTGGCTGCTCTTCTTCGGGCTTGTCTACTTCGTCACGCTCTACGGGATCGTCGCCGAAGCCTAACGACTTGGCCGCCGCGGCGCTCGAGGAGATCTACGCGCCCGTCCGGCCCGACCTGGACGCGCTCGAACGCCTCTTTCGCGCGGAGCTGTCGTCCGAAGATCCGTTCGTCGGCCAGCTGGTCACGCACGTGCTCGCGACGCGCGGCAAGATGCTGCGGCCCGCGCTGGCCTGCCTCTCCGCGCGGGCGGCGGGGGACGCCGCCCGGATGCCGGAGCAGGCCGAGGACCGGCTTGGCGCGGCCGGGGCGGTCGAGCTGATCCACGTGGCGTCGCTGATCCACGACGATGTCATCGACGCGGCCGATCTGCGCCGCGGGCAGGCCTCGGTCAACGCGATCTGGGGGAACCAGGTCGCGGTGCTGCTGGGCGACTTCCTCTTCAGCAAGGCCTTTCACATGCTGGCGCGCCTTCGGACGCGCGAGGTCGCGGCCGCAATGGCGGCGGCGACGGTGCGCATGGCGAAGGCCGAGATCATCCAGATCAAGCACGGCAACACGCCGCATACGGATGAGCGCATCTACTTCGGGATCATCGACGGCAAGACCGCGGCGCTGACGGGGGCGGCGTGCCGGTGCGGCGCGCTCACCGCGGGGGCCCGTCCGGAGGTCGCGGAAGCGCTCGCGACCTTCGGCCTCGAGTGGGGCATGTCGTTCCAGATCACGGACGACGCGCTCGACATCACGGCGACCGCCGATCACCTCGGCAAGCCGATCGGCAGCGACATTCAGACCGGCAAGGTCACCCTGCCGATCATCTACGCGCTGCGCGACGCGCCGGAGCAGGACGGCCGGCGCCTCCGCGAGATTCTGAGCGCCGATGGGAATCACACCTCCGGGGCCGGACTTCCGGCCGCGCCGGTGTCCGTTCTCGACGAGGTGCAGGCGATCGTCGCCCGCACGGGGGCGGTCGAACGGGCGCTCGGCGTGGCGCGCGAGCGCGCGCAGCGCGCGGCGCGCGCCCTCGTGGGGCTCCCCCCGTCGGCGGCGCGCGACAGCCTCGCGGCCCTCGTGCAATTCGTGACGGTCCGCACCCGATGACTCGTCTGGGCCTGCGGCCGGAACGGATCGCCGTCCCACGGCGTTCTTGGTGTATAATTGAGGCAATCGAGCCGGAGGTGCACCATGGGGCCCAAGTTCTGGGAGTTGATCATTGTCCTGGCGATTGTCATCCTGCTGTTCGGCCCGAGCCGGCTCGCGGGACTGGGCGGCGCAGTCGGCAAGGCGATGCGGGAGTTCAAGGACGCGACCAAGCCCGAGGAGCCAAAGGCCCCTCCGGCCGGCCAAGGCGGTGGCGCCGGTACCAAGGCCTAGCGGCCGCCGGCATGCGTCCGGCGCTCGCCGGACGCGACGGGAGCAGCGCAGCGCGGGAGCGGCCCAAGGCCGCTCCTGTTTCATGTGGACGGTGAACCGTGGCCAGAGCGGCAAAGCGGACGGCCCGGGACCCCTGGTGGATATTCATCGTCGTGGTGGTGGCCGGCGCGATGCTCGGCAGCGTCGTCGCCGACGCGCTGGGGCAGTTTACCTATCTCGCGCCGCTCGGACACTCCGTCGCGGTCGGCGTGGATCCGCCGGTCACGCTCGACCTGCGCGTGCTCACCGTGACGTTGGGTTTCGTGGTTCGATTGAACCTCGCCACCGTGCTTGGTATAATCGCGGCGGTATTCGTATTCCGGTTGCTGTAGCCGTCCGAACACCGAGGGGGGTGGGGCGCGCCCCGTGGGGGCCGGCTCCGCCCCGTTCTTGTCTGCGCGGCACGACACACGTCAACGTCACGATGGCCGGTCGCGGACGCTATGCTTCAGACCAGGCGGCGGATCAAGGACCTGCCGGACGAGCTCCGGCCGCGGGAACGGCTGCTGCGGCACGGTCCGGACGCGCTCAGCACCGCGGAGCTCGTGGCGGTGCTCCTGCGAACCGGCTCGCCTACCCGAAGCGCCCTCGAGGTTGCGTCGGACCTCATCGCGCGGCACGGCGGTCTCGTGAGGCTCGCCGCGGCCGGGGTCCGCGAGCTGTGCGGCGTGGACGGGATCGGCGAGGTGAAGGCGCTCAATCTCCTCGCCGCCTTTGAGCTCGGCCGGCGGCTCGGCGCGCTGCCGGCGCGCCGCCGCGCGCTCATCGCCGGACCGGCCGATGCCGCGCGGGTGCTGATGGACCGGCTCCGGTTCGCCGAGGCGGAGCGGTTCGTGGTGCTGCTGCTCAACACGCGGCACGAGGTGCTGGACGCGGTGGAGGTGACGCGCGGCGGCTTGGCGAGCTCGCCGGTGCACCCCCGGGAGGTGTTCAAGCCCGCGGTGCGGGAGGGCGCCGCGGCGGTCATTTTGGTGCATAACCATCCGTCGGGGGATCCGACGCCGAGCCGGGCGGACCTCGCGATCACCGCGCGCCTCTGCCGTGCGGCGGCGGTGATGGGCGTCCCGGTACTGGACCACGTCATCATCGGCGACGGCCGGTGGGTCAGTCTGCGGGAGCGGGGCGTCGCGTTCGAAGGGCCGCCGTCCGCCGACGCCTAACTGGGGCACAATAAGGAAGGTCTTGCCGGCCGTGCGGCCGGCGGTCCTGCGCCGGAGAGGATAGGAGGCCGTCAGCCACAGGGGCGGCCGGAAACCCCGTGTCCAAGACGGGGGAGGAGCGTGAGGGGAGTGCTGAACGGGTTGCTGGCCCGGTTCACGCGGGACATGGGGGTCGATCTCGGAACCGCCAACACGCTGGTGTACGTGCGGCGCGAGGGCATCGTGCTGCGGGAGCCGTCGGTCGTGGCGCGGCGCGTCGACGGCGGGGAGGTGCTGGCGGTCGGCGAAGAGGCCAAGCGGATGATCGGCCGGACGCCCGGCGACATCATCGCAACCCGGCCGCTGCGCGACGGCGTGATCGCGGACTTCGATACGACCGCCTCGATGCTGGCGTACTTTATCCGCCGCAGCTCGCGCGGCCGCAGCCTGATGCGTCCCCGCGTCATCGTCGGGATCCCGAGCGGCGTGACCGAGGTGGAGAAGCGCGCCGTCATCGACGCGACGCTGCAGGCCGGCGCGCGCGAGGCGTATCTCATCGAAGAGCCGATGGCCGCGGCGATCGGGGCCGGGCTGCCGGTGTCGGAGCCGATCGGCAGCATGGTGGTGGACATCGGCGGCGGCACCACGGAGGTCGCCGTCATCGCCCTCGGCGGCATCGTCACGGCGCGCAGCATCCGGATCGCCGGCGACGAGATGGATGAGGCGATCATTCAATACTCGCGCAAGGCCTACAACCTCCTGATCGGCGAGCGGACGTCCGAGGACATCAAGATCAAGATCGGCTCGGCGTATCCGCAGAAGGACGAGCAGTCGATCGAGGTGCGGGGCCGCGACCTCGTCTCCGGGCTGCCGCGGACCGTGCGCATGACCAGCACGGAGATCCGCGAGGCGATGGCGGAGCCGATCGCCGCGATCGTCGAAGCGGTGAAGATGACGCTCGAGCGCACGCCGCCGGAACTCGCCGCGGACATCGTCGATCGCGGCATCGTTATGGCCGGCGGGGGATCGCTGCTGCGCGGCCTCGACCGTCTGCTCAGCGAGGAAACGGGGATGCCGGTGATGTTGACGGAAGATCCGCTCAGCAGCGTCGTGCTCGGCACCGGCCGCGCGCTCGAGGAAATCGAAACGCTCAAGAAGGTGCTCATCACGAGCAAGAAGATGTAGCGTGTTTCCGTCGCCCGCGCTGGTTCGCCGCAGGCTGCTTGTCTGGAGCCTGCTCTGCATCATCGCGCTCGTGATCCTGACGGCGCAGGTGCGCTCCCCGGACGGGCGCCGCATCGGCTGGATCGGCACCGCGGTGGAGGCGGTGCTCGCGCCGCCGACGGCGGCGCTGGCCCGCGCAGGCGGCGTGCTCGCCGACGCCTGGGGCTTTATCTCCGAGATCGGCACGCTCCGCACGGAAAACCAGCGGCTCAAAGCCGAGGTCGCGCGCCTCCGCGAGGAAAACGCCCGCCTGCGGCCCGACGCGCAGGAGAACGTTCGCCTGCGGACGCTCCTCGGATTCAAGCAGCAGCTGCCGTATCGCTCGCTCGCGGCGCGGATCGTCGGCCGGGACCCGAGCCAGTGGTTCAGCACGGTTCTCATCGACCGCGGCGCGTCCGAGGGGGTGGCGCGGGACGATCCCGTGATCACGAGCGACGGCGTCGTGGGCCACGTCGTCGAGACCCAAGGCTCGTGGGCGCGGGTGCTCCTCGTGGCCGATCCCCGCAGCGCCGTCAGCGTCGTGCTCGACCGGTCGCGCGAGGTGGGCGTCGCCGTCGGCCAGGGTCAGACGCTGCTCAAAGTCACCTACCTCTCCCGCGACGCCGACGTGCGCCAGGGGGACGTGGTGCTGACCTCGGGCCTCGGCCCGATCTACCCTCGGGGTCTGTCGGTCGGCAGCGTCGTCAGCGTGTCGCGCACCACGATGTTCCAGGAGGCGGTCGTGCGGCCGACCTCGGACCTGGGGCACCTCGAGGACGTGCTCGTCGTCCTGCGCGGCGGACCTCAGCCGGCCCGCTGATGCGGTTCGTCGTGTATGCGGTCTTCGCCGCGGCCGGCACGGTCGTGCAGACCGCGTGGCTGGCGTACCTGCCCCTCGCCGGCGGCATCGCGGATCCGCTGCTGCCGATCATCATGACCATCGGCCTGCTGCACGGGTCGGAAGAGGGCGCGGTAGTCGGCGCCGGCATCGGCCTGCTGCACGACGTGATGTCGGGGTCGCCCCTCGGGCTCGGCATGGCCGCCGGCGTTTGCGCCGGGTTCGCCGCGGGGCTCGGCGAAGGGAGCTTGTCGCTCGAGAGCGCGTGGCTCCCGGCGATCGGCGGTGCGCTGCTCACCGTCCTGGCCGGCGGCGTCACTTTGATCGGGGCGCACTTGGTCGGACTCGCCGCGGCGCCGCTGCCCGACGCCGCCCGCGCCGTGCTCGGGAGCGCGTGCTATAATGGCGTCATCGCCGTGCCTATCTTCCACGGACTGCGCCGGCTCGATGTCGCAGTTGTCCGGCTCTACGAGCGGTCTCACCCCGCCTAACCATGGACCGGGACGTCTTCGAACGCCGCCTCACCACGCTGGCCGTGCTGGCCGCCGTGATGCTCGTCGTCTTGGTGATCCGGCTGTGGCAGGTCCAGATCGTCCAGGGCGATTACTACCTCAAACTCTCCGAAGAGAACCGGCTCCGCGTCACGCCCGTGCTGGCGCCGCGCGGCGTGCTCGTCGACCGTCGCGGCCGTACCCTCGTTGCGAACCGGCCCGCCTTCACCGTGGCGCTGCTGCCGCTGGAGCTGCGCCACCCGCGGGCCGAGGCGCAGGCCGTCGGCAAGCTCCTCGCGATGGATCCGGCGGAGATCCTCTCACGGCTTGCGGCCGGCCGCGACCGGCCGTTTGAGCCCGTCCGCCTCCGGCGCGATGTGCCGAAAGAGATCATCGCCGCGATCGAGGAGAGCCAGCTCGATCTGCCCGGCGTGCTGGTCGAGGTCGAGCCGCTCCGGCAGTACGTCTACCGTACGCTCGGCGCCCAGATCTTCGGCTACGTCGGCGAGATCAACGAGGACGAATTGAAGCGCCTCCGGCCCGCCGGCTACGAGTTGGGCGACCTGATCGGCAAAGAGGGCATCGAGGAGACCTACGACGCGTACATCCGGGGCCGGAACGGCCAGATCCAGGCGGAGGTCGACGCCCAGGGCCGGATGGTGCGCACGCTCGGGACGGTGCCCGCCGTGCCCGGCAATGAAGTCGTGCTCGGCTTGGACCTGGCCATGCAGCAGGTCGCGGAGGCGGGGCTCGGCGACCGGCCCGGCGTCGTGGTCGCTATGGATCCCCGCGACGGGACGATCCTGACCATGGTCAGCCACCCCGCGTTCGATCCCAACGTGTTCTCCGGCGGGATCAAGACGGGGGTCTGGAACGGCCTCATCAAAGACCCCGCGCGGCCGCTGCTCGATCGCGTGATCCAGGGCGCGTACCCGCCGGGCTCGGTGTTCAAGGTCGTCACCGCCTCGACCGCGCTGCAACTGGGTCTCGTGACCCCCGACACCGGCTTTTACTCCCCGGGTTACTACAACCTGGGCAACTGGACGTTCCACGCGTGGAAGGCGCTCGGCCACGTCAACTTCATCGACGCGATCGCGCAGTCGTGCGACGAGTGCTTCTACGACCTGGCGCGGCGCGCCGGGCCGAACGAGGTGGCCAAGTACGCGCGGACGTACGGTCTCGGCGAGCGGACCGGCGTCGACCTGCCGAACGAGGGCAGCGGCGTCGTGCCGGATCCCGCGTGGAAGAAGCGCGTTTGGAAGCAGGATTGGTACGGCGGTGACACGCTCAACATGGGGATCGGCCAGGGGTTCGTGCTCACGACCCCGCTGCAGATCGCGCGCATGATGGCCGCGGTCGCGAACGGCGGGACGCTGGTGACGCCGCACCTCGTGACGGAGATCCGCAGCCTCGACGGCCGCGTCGTGGCGCGGATCGCGCCGCCGCCCGGCGGCCATATCCAGGTGACCCCGCAGACGCTCGACGTCCTGCGCACGGGTCTCGCCGCGGTCGTCAGCCGCGGGACCGGGACCGCGTTGCAGATGCCGGGCTTCACCGCGGCCGGCAAGACCGGGACCGCCGAGGCCTCGCACGGCAAGCCGTACGCGTGGTTTGCGGCCTATGCGCCGGTGGACGCGCCGCGGCTCGTGGTGGTGGCGATGGTGGAGAACGCGGGCTTCGGCGCCGAGAACGCGCTGCCGGTGGTTAAGCAGGTGTTTCAGGCATGGCTGGCCGAGCAGAACGGCGCGGCTCCGGCGACGCCGGCAGCCGCGGCGCCGCCGCAGACGGGTGGTCCACGGACCGCCCCCGGTTCGCGCGCCGCCGCGCCTGTGCCCGCCGGTCCGGCGCCTCTGCCCGTTGCGCCGTCCGGCGGGTCGCCCTCCGCACCGGCTCCGAAGCCGGCGCAGGTGCCGGCCGCGGGGCCTGAGCCGGCGGCCCCGCCCGGCCTGCGGGAGAGCGGCCGCCAGTGAGCATCGGACTCGACCGGCGCGTCGTTCGCAACATCGATCCGTTTCTCGCGACCTCGACCCTGCTGCTCTGCCTGTTCGGGCTCGTGATGGTTTACAGCACGACGCACTACGGGCTGCACCCGCTGGTCTTCGTGCGCAGCCAGGTGCTGCACTTCGTCGTCGGCGCGGTGATCGCCGGCGCCATCCTCGCCGTCGACTACCGCTCCTTCGCGTCCGGGGCGCGCGCGCTCTACATCGTCAACCTGATCCTCCTGGCCGCGGTGCTGGTGGCCGGCCGGTCGAGCCTCGGCGCGCAGCGCTGGATTCCGCTCGGCCCGCTCGGACAGTTCCAGCCGTCGGAGTTCGCGAAGCTGGCGATCGTGGTCACGCTCGCCCGGCATCTCTCGGACCGGCCGGGACCGTACACGTCGGTTCGCGACCTGCTGCCGTTTCTCGCGCACATCTCGATCCCAATGATCCTGATCTTTCGCCAGCCGGACCTCGGCACGGCGCTGGTCTACGGCGCGATCTTCGCCGGTATGCTGTACGCCGGCGGCGCGCGGCGGCGCGACCTCGCGCTCCTCGGCGTCGCCGGGGCCGCGGTGACCCCGCTGCTCTGGCACATCCTGAAGGCCTACCAGCGCCGGCGGCTGCTCTCGTTCCTCGACCCGTCGCTCGATCCCCTGGGCTCCGGGTACGGCATCATCCAGTCGAAGATCGCCGTCGGCAGCGGGATGCTGTGGGGCAAAGGGCTTTTCGCCGGGACCCAAAACGTGCTGCAGTTCGTCCCCGAGCACCACACCGACTTCATCTTCTCGGTCGTCGGCGAGGAGCTCGGGTTCGTCGGATGCGTCGTGCTGCTGGCGCTGTTCTACCTGTGGCTGGTGCGCGGCGTGCGCGCGGCCACGGTCGCGCGTGACCGGTTCGGCGCGCTCGTCGCGGTGGGGATCGTCTCGATGGTCGCCTTCCACGTCTTCGTGAACGTGGGGATGACCGTCGGGATCATGCCCATCACCGGCATCCCCCTGCCGTTCATCAGCTACGGGGGCAGCGCCCTCATGACGATGATCTGGGCGGCGGCGCTGTTACTGAACGTGGGGATGCGGCGGCAGAAGATTCTCTTCTAAGCACTGGAGTGGGCATGGGCAAAGAGATCATCGCCAACATCGAGCCGTTCGAAGTCCGCGTGGCCGTCATCGAGAACGGCGTCGTCGTGGGCCTCCTCATCGAACGCGGCGAGCCGCTCGCCGGCAACATCTATAAAGGCCGGGTCGCGAGCGTGCTGCCGGGCATGGAGGCCGCGTTCGTCGATGTCGGGCTCGACCGCAACGCGTTCTTACATCTGTCGGACATCCGCACCCGCGGGGTCACCGCGTTCGGCGCCACCGAGGAGATCGAGGATCAGATCGGGCGGGGGGCCGCGATCGCGGAGCGGGTGCGCGTCGGTCAGGAAATCCTGGTCCAGGTCACCAAGGAGCCGCGCGGCAGCAAAGGCGCGCGGGCGACGACGTACGTGGCGCTGCCCGGCCACTACCTGGTGCTGACCCCCACCGTCCCCGGGATCGGCGTCAGCCGCAAGATCGACGACGAGCAGGAGCGGCGGCGGCTGCGCGCGATCGCGGATCGCCTCAGGCCGGAGGGCATGGGACTCATCGTCCGCACGGCGGCGGAGGGAGTGGCGGAGCGCGAGCTGGCGGACGACGTCCGCTTCCTGCTCCAGTTATGGAACAGCGTCGCCGCGCGCGCGCGCGACGCCCGCGCGCCGGCCCTGCTCTATCAGGATCTCGGGCTGATCCGCCGGGTCGTGCGGGATCTGTTCACCGGCGAGGTCGAGCGCTTTGTCCTCGATTCGCCCGACGAATGGCGGCGGGTCCGCGAGCTGATCGGCGCCTTCGCGCCCGAGCTCGCCGGCCGCGTCCAGCTGCACGACGGTCCCGCGCCGATCTTCGAGGCCCACCACGTCGAGCGCGAGATCGAGCGGGCGCTGCATCGCAAAGTGTGGCTGAAGAGCGGCGGCTACCTCGTCTTCGACCGGACCGAGGCCGCGACGGTCATCGACGTGAACACCGGCAAGTACGTCGGCAAGACCGACCTCGCCAGCACGATCCTCAAGACGAACATCGAGGCGGCGCGGGAGATCGCGCGGCAGATCCGCCTGCGCGACGTCGGGGGGATCATCCTCATCGATTTCATCGACATGGAGTCGCTGCCGCACCGCCGCGCCGTGCTGGACGCCCTCGGCGAGGCGGTCCGCGCCGACCGCACCAAGATCCACATCATCGATCTCACCGGCCTCGGACTCGTCGAAATGACGCGCAAGCGCGTCTACCAGGACCTCGAGGAACTGATGCGGATCCCGTGCCCGTACTGCGAAGGCCGGGGGCGGGTGCTGTCGCCGCGCAGCGTCGCCGTACGCGCCCGGCGGGAGCTGCGGCGGCTCGCGCAGACGGCGCGGGCGGCCTACGTGGTCGCCGAGGTGCACCCGGAAGTGGCGGCGCTGCTCGACGACGACGGCGCATGGCGGCAGGCGCTCGAGCAGGCGACCGGCAAGCGCGTGCTCGTGCTTCCGCGTCCGGGAATTCATCTCGACCGGGCGGTCGTGCGGCAGGCCGACACTCCGGAGGCCGCGCAGCGGCAGGCGGCGCAGGGGGATGGCGCCGGTGAATCGATCTGGCTCGACCCGGTGCGCGGCGAGCCGCTGCACGTGCCGGACGACGAGACGGTGGATGCGCGGATGCTGCGGCCGGTGGAGATGTACCGTCCCGGTGCTCTCGCGCGGCTGTGGAACTGGCTGCGCGGCCGGCGTGCGGACCCCACGCCGGCGCCCCCGCCGATCGAAGGGGCGCCGCTGCCGATGATATCCTCGAACGGACCGCTGCGCGTGAGGCGGCGCGGCCGGGGCGGCCGCCGCCGGCAGTCACGGCCGCCCGCAACCAGGTAAGACGCCTTCCGCGTTTGACGCCCTTCGGCGCCAATGATATGATTGCGTGGCGCCCATGAAAGACAGGATGGTGGAGTAGGTATGTACGCGGTTATCGACAGAGGCGGCAAACAGATGCGCGTCGAGGAAGGCCAGGTCCTGGAAGTGGACCGCCTCGCCGCGGAGAAGGGCGCCGAAGTCGTGCTCGGGCGCGTGCTGATGATCGTCGACGCCGACAACGTCCGGTGCGGCGCGCCGGTCGTCGACGGCGCCCAGGTGACGGCCAAGGTGCTGTCGCACGGGCGGGCGCGCAAGGTGACGGTCGGCAAGTTCCGGCCGAAGAAGCACTACCGGCGCCGGGTCGGGCACCGGCAGCCGCTCAGCCGCGTGCGGATCGAGCGGATCGAAGTGGGAGGGGCCGGCGGTGGCGCATAAGAAAGGCGGCAGCAGTTCTCGAAACGGACGTGACAGCAACGCGCAGCGGCTCGGGATCAAGCGGTTCGGGGGCGAGACGGTGCCGGCGGGCAGCGTGCTCGTGCGGCAGCGCGGGACCCGGTACCGTCCCGGGCAAAACGTCGGCATCGGCCGCGACGACACCCTGTTCGCCCTGGCGAGCGGCGTCGTTCGGTTCGAGCGGCGCGGCCGTGACGGGCGGCAGATCTCGGTTTACCCGGCCGGCGCGTAACAGCGAGGGGAGCGTGACGAGGCCCCGGGCGCGCAGCGCCCGGGGCCTCGTTGTTATCAGCGATGTTCATTGATCGTGCCACGATCCAGGTAAAGGCCGGCGCCGGCGGCAACGGCGTCGTCGCCTTCCGCCGGGAAAAGTATGTGCCGAAGGGCGGCCCGTCGGGTGGCGACGGGGGACGCGGGGGCGACGTCGTTGTGAAAGTCGATCCGAACCTCAATACGCTGTTGCCGTTCCGCTATCGCCGGCTCTTTCGGGCGACCCGAGGCGCGCACGGCGAAGGCTCTCGCCGAAATGGGCGGGCGGGGCGGGACGCGGTCGTTGCCGTGCCGCCCGGCACGATCGTCGTCGACGGCGCCACCGGGGCCGTGATCGCCGATCTCGTGCGGGCCGGCGATGAGCTCGTCGTGGCCCGCGGGGGGAAGGGGGGCCGCGGCAACGCCCACTTTGCGACCCCGACGCATCGCGCGCCGCGGCGGGCCGAAACCGGCGAGCCCGGCGAGGAGCGCGCGCTGCGCCTCGAACTTCGACTCCTTGCCGACGTGGGACTCGTGGGATTGCCGAACGCCGGGAAATCCTCGTTGCTCGCGCGCCTCTCCGCGGCCCGGCCGAAGATCGCGGACTATCCGTTTACGACGACGGAGCCGATGCTGGGCGTCGTGCCGCTTCCCGACACCGACGGCATCGTCATCGCGGACATTCCGGGCCTCATCGAGGGCGCCCACTTGGGCGCCGGGTTGGGACATGAGTTTCTCCGGCACATCGACCGCACGCGGATATTGGTGCACGTCGTCGATCTCGGCGCGCCGGACCCGGACGCGGCGGTGGCAACGGTCACGCGCGAACTGGAGCAGCACTCCCCGGCGCTGGCGGCCCGGCCCGTGGTCATGGTCGGCAACAAGATCGACCTGCCGGAGGCCCGGGCGCGCACCGAGGCCTTCGTGGCCGCCGAAACCGCGCGGGGCCGGCCGGCGTTGGCGGTCTCCGCGGCCACAGGCGAAGGCGTCCCAGCGCTGATCGCCGCGCTGGCGCGGCTGCTGCGGGCGTCGCCCCCTTCGGAGGCCGGTCTGCGGGGCGCGCACCCGCCGGAGGAGGAGGTCGGCGCGGGCGAGAATTTCGCCCCGGACGCCGCCTCGTCTCGCTCGACCGAGAGGGGGACGCACCGCGAAGCGGCGGCAGGAGGCCGCTCGGAAACGGGAGCGGCCGGAGGTCCTGCGCAAGACGGGGGAGGTGGCCGTGGGTAAGATCGGGATCATGGGCGGCACGTTTGATCCCGTGCATTACGGCCACCTGGTCACGGCGGACGAGGCCCGCTGGCGGTTCGGGCTCAGCGCCGTCATCTTCGTGCCCAACCGTCATCCGCCGCATAAAGATCCCCGCGACGTCTCCGCGCCCGAGCACCGCTACCTCATGACCTTCCTCGCGACCGTGACGAATCCACGGTTCGCGGTGTCCCGCCTCGAGATCGAGCGGCCGGGGCCGTCGTACACGATCGACACGATCCATGAGCTGCGCCGGCAGTATCCGAACGACGACCTCTACTACATCACCGGGGCCGACGCGCTCGAGCAAATCTTGAGGGGAGAGTGGCGCGAGACCGCGCAGCTCCTCGGGCTGTGCCGGTTTATCGCCGCGAACCGGCCGGGCTACCGGCTCGATCAGGAGCTGTGGTCCTCGGTCACCGGGCCGCTGCGGGCGCATCTCCACAACGTGCACACGCTCGAGATTCCGGCGATGGCGATCAGCAGCACGGACCTCCGCGCCCGCGTCCGGGACGGACGGCCGATCCGCTACCTTGTCCCCGAGGCCGTCGAAGGCTACATCGTCAAGCACCAGTTGTACGCGAACGCGGCACCGCCCGCCGGCGAAACGCCGGGCGCGCGCGCCTCCGGCCGGACCACCGCGCGGGCGACCGAAGGATCCGACGCGGAGCGGGGCGGGGACGCCTAGTGGATTCACGCCGCAAGGCGCTCCTTGCAGCCGATGCCGCGGAGTCCAAGCTTGCCGGCAACGTGATCGTGCTCGACCTCCAGGAACACACGCCGGTCACCGATTTCTTCGTGATTGCCAGCGGCACCACGCGGGTCCAGATTCGGGCGATCATCGACGCGATCGAGGAGGCCTTGAAGGAGGCCGGCGCGCCGCGGCCGCGCGCCGAGGGCCGGGACGACGGCCGCTGGGTGCTGCTCGATTTCGGCGACGTGGTGGTGCACGTGATGAACCCGCGGGAGCGCGAGTACTACAACCTCGAGCGCCTGTGGGGCGATACGCCCATCCTCGAGCGGTAGATGCTGCTGACGCTGCGCCCGGCCGAGAGCGGGGACGCGGAGCACCTGCTGCGTCTCTACGAGGGCGTCTACCACGGCGGCTACTCGGCATGCTTCGGCCGGTACGGTACCCTCGGGCCGAAGGACGTCTGGTGGATTCAGTCCGAGAAAGACGTGGTCGTGATCGAATTGAACAAGGAGCCGGCCGGCCTGCTCGTCTTCGGCCGCGACAAGAACCGGCTGCTCGCCGAGGAAGTGCTGCTGGTGCCGGACGCGCTGCGGCATACCCCGACGGCGCAGGCGCTGCGTACGGTGGTCGACCGGGTTGATGCGGAGCTGACCCGGCGGTTCCAGGAGGCCCGGCAGGACCACCTTCGCCTCCGCACGATGGAGCGCAATCCGCTCGGCATGCTCCTTGTCATGTCCGGACGTTTCACCGTCGCCGACGCGCTCGTCATCTCGAGTCTCGATCTGCCGTCCGCGGCCGCCGGCGCCGAGCCGGCGCCGGACGCGGGCGTGGTGCCCGAGGGCTATGTTGTCCGGCGGGCGTTCGCCGGTCAAGACGAAGAAGCCGTCGCCCAACTGGACAAGGAGTGCCTCGGCGGCCGCGCGGAGCGCCACGAGCTTGCCCATCATCTGGCCGGCCGGGACGCGCGCACGTTTCTCGCGACCCGCGACGGCTACCCCGTCGGGTTTGTGATGGCCGCCGCGCGCGATGGGGTGGGGGAGTGGCGGCTCGGCGTACGCGAGACGCATCGCCGCCGCGGACTCGGCACGGCGCTGGCCCGCACTGCCCTCGCCGCCCTCGGTGCCCGCGGTGTGCACATGGTCGTCGGCACGCACTGGGCCGGCGACGCGGTCGCGGAAGCGTTCGGGTCCGCGCTCGACTTCACGACCGAGCGCGTCTATCTCTACGCGGAACGGCCGCTTTGAGGGTGATCTCGGTGAGCCCCGGTGGCGCGTCCGGGGCGTAGACCGTCTCTAAGTCCTCCGGTATAATACGCATTGTCCCGTACGTGACGCGTGGGGCTGTAGCTCAGCGGGAGAGCGCCTCTTTGGCGTAGAGGAGGTCGAGGGTTCAATTCCCTCCAGCTCCACCAGTAATTACTAGGCTTGGCGCGTTGCGGTTGCTCCGTTCAAAACCCCAGTTTGTATTAGAAGAGTATTAGAGATCTCCGCAGCCAGCTCTTGGCTACGCACGTCCGCGTGAACATAGCGGTCCTGTGTAAATGAGGCCCGGCTGTGACCAAGGCGGTCGGCTATGTGCCGGGCATCGACCCGCTGCGCGTTGAGCCAGGTGGCTTGCAGATGTCTCAGGTCGTGGAGTCGAAACCGCGGGCACTTCTCGGCCAGCCGTTCGAGCCGAGGAAAATGGTCCCGGTTACGCAGATTGGACGGGTTGAGCGGCCGGCCGGTTGGGCCTACGAACAAGAGGCCGCTGTCCCTGTACTGCTCTCCGAGCCGGAGCCGCTGCTCCTTCTTCCACACAAGCGCTGCCCGCATCGCCTCGACAGCCTTGCCCGGCAACAGTACCGTCCGTTGCCCGCGCTTTGTCTTTGGCTTCCCGTAAGCCGGGTTGCGACCCGCGCGGCGTAGCGTCCGCTCGATGTTGATACACTGGCCATCAAACGCCTCTTCGGACAGTCCAAGTAACTCCCGCAGCCTCGCGCCCGTTCCAGCCGCGGTGACGTACAGCGCGTATTCGGCTGGGGTAGTCGTGGCTCGCGCGTCCTCCAGGTAGACTTGGAGCTGCTGGACAGTCGGCAACGTGGGCTCGTACTCGTCGGCGCTCGGGGGCGTCGTGCTTGCACAAGGGTTCTTCAGAATGCGGCCAGCTTTGACTGCCTGCTCCAGCGCCGTATGAAGCAGTTGGGCCACGCGCTTCACCGTTGATCGGCTCGTGCCGCCATCGAGCAGGAAGGTGTAGAGGCCGTCGATAGCCGGCGCTCCGAGGCGGGAGAGTGGCACGTGGCCGAGCCGCGGAGCGATGTAGCAGCGGATCAGCATCTCCTCCAGCTCTTGCGTCTTAGGCCGAATCAAGCCCCTCGCGACCCGCTCTCGCGTCCACGACTGCAAGTAGTCTTGGGTGCGGAGGTGCGCCGAAGCGTTCGGACCCGCCCCGGCCCCAAACAACGGATGGTGCTGTAACTGCCGTGCGAACTGGTCCGCCTCGCGTCGACTGGCAAAACCCGAGTACCATTTGTACCGTCGTCTTCCCGTCGCAGGATCTCGGCCGGCGTAACAGGCCACGTAGAACTTCCTATTTCGCTGAACGATGCAAGTACCGGACAAGCTCCACCCCCTTGGTTGCAGTTCTTGAGGGGGCAGGGTTCGCACGGAAGCGAGCTTTCTCCTAGACATGGCCGGCGGCTCCGGCCAAGCGTGGGAAGTAGACCTGATCGAGACCGGTTACGGAAGGGGGAAAGTCGGTGGGAGCGGGCGCGCGGGTGACGGTCTGGGTGAACATGAGATTCCAGTCCATTCTACCGGACCCGGTGATGCTGCGAGCGAAAGCCCGTTCGCAAGCCAGGGGTCAGCCTCTTGCGACGAGGGACGCGTTCTCCAGTGAAAGGAGTTCAGACGTTAAAATGGAAGGTCCGGCTGAAACCAGCGGTCCGAGGACGCCGCTCGAAATAAGGAGGGGAAAGCGCGATGGCGGCCGGAGGGGAACGGGCAGCGGGATCGGCGGGCGTGCAGGGCGAGTTGTGGGGCGGCCGGGCAAAGGATTGGGCCGAAGTGCAGGAGCCCGTCCACCGGCCTATGTACGAGGCGGTGCTCGCCAGTGTTGAGGTGGGGCTAGGGACGCGGTTGCTCGACGTTGGGTGCGGCTCCGGAGTGTTCTGCGGACTTGCAGCCGCACGCGGGGCTTCGATTACGGGTGTTGACGCGGCACCGGCGCTGATCGGGATCGCAAAGGAACGTGTCCCGCAGGGTGACTTCCGTGTCGGGGAGATGGAGGCCCTGCCCTACGACGACAGGGAGTTCGATGTCGTGACCGGGTTCAACTCATTTCAATTCGCCGCGACCCCGGCCAACGCGCTTAGGGAAGCACGTCGGGTCGCGCGCCCCAACGCACCAATCGTCGTCACCACATGGGGGAAGCCGGAGCGCTGCGAGACTGCGCGGTACCTGCAGGCCTTACGCACACTTCTGCCGCCCGCGCCTCCAGGGGCTCCGGGGCCGTTTGCCCTCTCCGTGGAGGGTGCACTCGAAACCTTGGTGGCCGAGGCCGGTCTGACGCCACGGGATGTCCGCGATGTGGCCTGCCCTTACGAGTACCCTGATTTGGAGACCGCTCTGCGAGGGCTGCTGTCCGCCGGTCCTGTAACCAAGGCGATCCAGACGTCAGGGGAAGCGCGCGTACGGGAGACGGTCGTGACCGCGCTCGCGCCGTTCAAGCGCGCGTCCGGTGGGTACCGGATGGAAAACGAGTTTCGCGTGCTGATCGCGACCGCGTAAGAAGCCTTCGGGCCTTGTTAGCCCTGACAAAGGACAAGCCGAGGTACGTAAAGGCTCGAACATTGTACCCGTGACCCTATTGCGGTGCCGAGACTCATCCAACGCTCCTGTTCGGCAGGAGGGCTCTACCGAACATCCGGAACCGCAACGATGTGACCGACGTTGAGCGCCTCCACGACATCGAGCAGAAATTGCGCTGCTGGGGCTACCTGTCGCATTACCCGGATGCGGAGTGTGACGTGGCTTGGCTGCTTGAGCGGTTGGCAGAGCAGACCGAGCGCGTCGCCGAATTAGAGGCGCGGCTGCGGTGGAACTAGTGGTCGTTCGCGCTGCCACGACAGGCCGTATGTGATTATCCGCCCGGCCGTGGCTTGCCGCTGATCCCCTTTTGCGCGAATGAGGTTTGTCTTTGGCGACTCGTCCGCCCTGTGCATCAGCCACCTTTGATAAATCTCGCAGGCAGGGAATTCCTCGTGACGACGCCGAACCCGGAGCGCAACGTCTGTCATGAACTTTGTTTCAATTGTTTGTGACTTCGTAGCAACGTCCCATACGTGCCGTCATTCGCAGCCGCTCCAGAACACGACCGGTCCGAATAGAGTCCGAGGGGGGGAGTCTATGGGCTTGATACGTGCTCTGGTTCAGCACGGCTCTGCTCAGGTTTCAGCGAAACTCGGTCGGTGTCCTAAGTGCATGGGTCTTTCTCTTAGCGGCGCGATTATCGGCTGGATTGTGCTGGCTGCTGTCCTCTACTTCTGGCCGCAGTTTCCGTTCGCGAATCTCCTAACCGTATGGCCGTTGAGCTTTACGGCACTATGGGTCCTCCACATCACAATCTTCGGCGGCAGGGCAGTGGCGTGTGCGCGGCGCGAGACATCAGGTGTAGCAACGACAGAGCCTGCGGCAATCTCGTTGATTAGTAGGCGGCGGATGGTGGGAGTCTTCGCCAGGAGCGTTTGTCTCGGAGTTCTGGTCTCCGCCGCCGTGTCAGCTAACGCCTTCGCCGCCCCATCCAAACCCTTTTGCACCTGCACCGTCCACAAGCCTTTCTGTGGTGGTTGTACGCCCTGTCCCGGCTCCAGCTGCCATCCCGGAGACTGTACGCCGGTTAGCACATTTGACGGGAGGTGCTTCTAAAACAGCAGGTGCGATTGAAGCCGTGCTAGCATCTGGCGTGTCCGCGCAAGGGTTATTCAGGAACGCACGGGGACGGGAGCGGGTCAGGGATTCTGACTCGCTCTCGCTATTTTTCTGGGATCGCTGGGACCTTTGAGTTGTCGCCGATATTGTTGCCCTCGCTCGGAGTTTGCTGCGGTGCCGCCTTCGTTCGGGAGGAGTCTCCCACCGAACATCCGGAACCGCAAACGGAGTGGCTCCGCCCCGGACCCAAAACCCGATCCAATACTGGCAACTCCGCTCGTGTCTGACTATCGAGCAGGCCGCGCAACGGGTCGCGATTTCGCTGGACCGCTACCGCGCTATCGTCGTGTTCGGGAAAGACTGTTTCACGGAGGAAGAGATTCGGAGAGTCCTTGTCGTCACGGGCATCGCTGAGGATAGACTCCGGGCGTGGGAGCAGCGGCCCCGAGGCGATACGCGAAACCCACTAGCGCGGTAGACCATATGATAATCGGATTGCGGGCGGGGGGCAATTCAATAAGCTACCTTGTTGGCGATGAGGGGGAACGCCGGAGCCGCCGTGAACTGTGCTTCCGATGTTGAAAGAAGATCAAGCTGCGGAACTTCTCAGGCAATGCGAGGGCTTGCTCGGCAGGCGACTCGGGGACACCCGGGACCGCTTGGGCCTTGCGGAACATCGGGCCGGGGCGATTTGGGAATTGATTGTCATGGACTCGGCCGGACAGATTGGAAGAGTAAGTTACCAGCCACAAACTGGTAGCAGTCGTCCAGACATAAAATTGCAGATTTCGGCTGATCGCACTATCTGGCTCGAGGCGACGTTTCTTCACCCTCGGTTTTGGAAAGAGGAGCTAAAACGCGAGGCATCTACGGAATTGATCGTACAAGAGCTCAGACGACGAAACATTCCTCCTGGGAAAGTCCATTTTCGCTTCGCGACAGCTGTCCGCAGCGACGCAGGCCCCAAGGTGGAGTTGCCCGAGTTGAGGGAACGCGACTTGATTCTTCGCGAGCCAGGACTATCTTCGTTTCTCGACGCGATCGAGAAACAGCCGTCTGAAGACCGCAGCTATAAGACGCCGCATTACTCGCTCTCTCTAGTTTACACTGCGAATGCTGACAGCCGCTTCATAGGCAGCAGCGCGCCGAGGCTCGATGCCCCTCAGACGGTACTAGAACACGGGCTGCACCGAGCGCTCGTAGAAAAGGCCGATCAGCACAGCGCCACTAATCTTCCGCTAGTCATTTGTGTGGGAAGCGATGCGAGCCCTGTTCTTACCTCCTTTCCCGGACCAAACCAGCCGGAGAATCGAAGAGTAGTCGAGGAATTCTTCCGCTATGCACCCTGGGTATCGGCCGTCGTTGTCGTCGCGATAAAATCACAAAAGCCCGCCGAGGGGGAGATTTTCCGCAATTCGAATACACGCTTCCCTCTTAGGGAAAATGAGTTCGACGCTCTACTCAGGTTGGATTTCAATCGGTGGGCATACACTTTTCCGCTGACGCCTCGGGATGCTCCCGTCGGTCCGGAGTGGATTCGTCGCGTCTGGGGTAATCCAATTTTGCGCCCATCGGGGGTTCCGCTATGGAGGTGGCAATACCAAGTAACATTTTGGTAGAGCTACTTGCGGGTAGAATGACGCCTCAGGAGGGATTGGGGCTCATCGCCAAGCCGATGCTGGACCGGTGGGGTATAGTTGACTGTCGGTTCGAAGCTGGCGATATTCAAGCCGGGAGAGCCGCGATGGTAGTCCTCACACTCGCTCCGATTCAGCCGGTTTATGGGTTGAAAGAGCCCACGGAAAAGAGCTAGTCCGAAGAGGGGAGCCCCGATCCTCCGAGGCTCCCCGCGATTGTATTAGCAAGGTATTGACGGCTCCTCGCCAGCCCGCGCAATCTAAGCCTTAACGATTGCAGCGCCTCTTTGGCGTAGAGGAGGTCGAGGGTTCAATTCCCTCCAGCTCCACCATATTTTAACTAGGGCTAGCGCGTGTTCGCCTCGCCGTTCAAAACCTTCGGTTGCATTAGCAATTCATTAGCAATCGCCGCCGCCTGCTCTTGCCCTCGCGGGTCAGCGTGAATATAGCGATCCATTGTGAATGACGCCTGACTGTGGCCGAGCCGGTCGGCAATATGGCGGGCGTCGATCCGCTGGGCTTTGAGGTAGGACCTCGCAAGTGCCGCAGGCCATGCAGTCGGAAGCGCGCCATTTTCAGACGTTCGAGCCGAGGGAAGTGGTCGCGGTTACGAAGGTTGCTTGGGTTGAACGGTCGGCTAAATTCGCCCACGAACAGCAGTCCGCTGTCCCGGTGCTTCGGCCCGAGTTTGAGATGATGACAAGGGACGCGTGGATTGTCTGGGGATCATCGCCGCACCCGCAGGTGAACTCGGACCAGCGCGTGGGCTTGTGTCAGTTCCGGCTCGGTAAATGAAAACACTTGAGAGGTGCCCCTAATGAGGCACTGGGCTCGTTGGCTAAGCCTGAAACGACCCATAACTCGGTGTGGGGGCTTCGGGGCCGGTTCTTGTTCGGCTTGGTACCTCTCAAGACCGCGTGTCGCGAGCCGTGCTTGAGGCGCTGCCGATACTCGACGTCGACGATGAGTGCCGGCCGGATCGATCCACTGTGGCCACGTGTCCGGTAGGCGACGGCAATCATCGCGGAACGTCGGCACGCTGCGGAACGGGCGCGTCTCCGGGACGCGGGCCTGCCGTCGAGAAAACGGGTGTGGTGATCCGAGCGGCTATACGGCCACGAGTTCCGACGACTTCAACTTCGGCCGCCCCGTGGCAAATGCCGTAGCCGTAGCGACGGTTGCCTCGCGCCTCCATGCCAGGTAAGCGGCCGCGGCATCCTCTCCGACTGCGCCCGCGGTGAGCAGCCACCGGACGGTTGCGTTCGCATCCGCTGCGTCGCAGGCGGTGAGAAGCGTGCTCACCATGTCCCATGTCCGCCCGGACGGCCAGGGGCAGCCCTGGGCGCTTGGTTCGGCGGGCTCGCTGTGCAGGAAACTCGGCTGGGCACGGATGAACGCGGCTACGCCCGCCCGGGTCGCGGAAAGACTGCGCTGCCAGCCTTCCGGGAGCGTCGGCAGGGTGAAACGCCAACCGGACAAGTATCCCTCGGACCAACTGTCGGCGTCGGGCGCCCAGGTGATGTGGACCATGCGGTTCGCAAGCGGCGCAGTGAGCAGCTGCATGCTTGCTGCCGTTTCAAGAGGGTTCAGGGCCGCGGCGCAGCGGACACCCAGCGGCAGTTGAAAATCTCCGACGCGCCGCTGCTGCACGATTTGGAGCAGAGCGTTCTGGACGGCCGGCGGAGCGTAGGCGATATCATCGAAAAAGACGAGTCCGTCACCGCCCTGCTTCACTGCTTGCGCGGCGAGCGCGACGGCCCATTGCAGGGATGCGCGCATCGTGCGGGTATCCAAGGAGCCGCTGGACGACAGAAACGGCAGTCCGGCAAAATCCGTCGCGTCATGGATCGTCGCGGTCATCGTGTGGATGGGCCACGCGAGGGCATCTGCGATCGAGAGAACCAGCGATGTTTTCCCGGTCCCGGGGGCACCGCGCAGCGCCAGCGGCACGTTGGCCAAGATGGCGAGCCCGATCGCCGCCACGGTGTCTTCCGTTGAAGAGTTGACGATCGATTCGCCGCTCGCCCGTGAAACCGGAGTAACCGGTATTTGGTTCATGATCCTTCTCCTCTCATCGCGGAACTGCGCTTTCATAGTAAAGAGGTTGGGTATCGGGTGCGAGAGGATTGGCACCTCACGCGGTGGAGGTGCTAGAACTCTGTTCTGTGCAACATTGATCGAACTTTCGGTCAGTCTCTTCTCAAGACACTGAGCAGCGGCAGAATGTTCTGTGCGCCCCATGGTCCTGACGCTTCCGCGTTCCGACCGTGCGACGTCGCAGCATTCGTCGTGGGCGGCACGAGTATCGGCGCGCCTCAATGGGCCGCGCTCATCGCGCTGGTAAACCAGGCCCGCTGCGTCGTTGCTGGGGTCCGGCGGTGTGAGCGGACCGCCGCTGTACGCGGCCGCGGGCGCATCGTACTCCATCAACTATCATGATATTGCGTCCGGAAGTAACGGCAACTGCGGCACGCTGTGCACGGCCGGCGCAGGGTACGATTTCATCACCGGGCTTGGAAGCCCGCAGGCCAACGCTCTCATCGTATACCTGAGTTCCCACTAAGCCGAGGGCGCCGTACCGGCGACTGCCCGCGGGATGCGCTCCGGCCGCGAGCGCGGGATAATACTGCGGCTTAAGCGTCCATTGGGTAGGCTGCCCAGTAGAGCCCCTACCGTCGCGTTTGCCTTGTCGGTTCACGGCGCGCGTAATAGATGAAAAACTGCGTAGATTCACGAACTACGCCGCCTACGGAATGGGTATTTTGGGAAGAAGTCTGACCATCCGCTGAACAGGTTGGCCCGGATGAGCGACAGCGTCATACGAGCGCGGAATCTAAGCGGCGGGAGCAGCGGCGCCCCGAACAGCGAGGCGACCGAGGCCGAAACCTTGGACGCCCTCGCGGCGCGCGTTCAGGCGCTGGAGCAGCAGCTCCGCACTACCGAGGAACGGTACCAGCAAATCTTCAACAACGCCCACGACATCGTCTACGTCCTTAACATGGAGGGCGCGTTCATGACCGTGAACGCGACGGCCCTCCGTCTCACGGGCTTCACGCTGGACGAGGTACGGGGCAAGCCGTACAGCACGGTCGTCGCGCCGGAATACCTCGAGGTGACGCGCGAGAACGTGCGCCGGAAACTGGCCGGGGCCGGGCCCACCACTTACGAGATCGAGCTCGTCGCGAAGGACGGGCACCGCATCCCGATCGAGGTGAGTTCGCAGCTGCTCATGGCCGACGGGCGTCCGGTCGGAATCCAGGGGATCGCCCGCGACATTACCGAGCGCAAACGGCACGAACTGGCGCTGCAGAACTCCGAGGCGCAGGCTCAGCGTCACGAAGCGCAGATCCGGCAGCAGCTGGAACGGCTCACCGCGCTCTACGGCGTGGCGGAGCAGCTGTCGCTGACCCTTGACCTGCAACATCTCGCGCACGACATCGTCCGCGCCTGCGTCGAGTCTTTTGGCGTCACGGTCGCGTGGCTGGGGCGGGCCGAGTCCCCGGGCGCGATCCATCTCCTGGCCCACTATCCGCAGGAGACCGATTTCCCGCGTCACATCGCGGCGAATTCCGACGAGTCCGGCCGGCCGCACAACGTGGCGATGCAGGCCCTGCGGACCGGTATCCCGGCGGTCCAGATGGACATCACCGAACAGCCCGTGGCGGCGCGGTGGCGCGCGACGCTGCAGGATCTCGCGGTCAGATCCGTCGGCGCGTTTCCGCTGATCAGCCGGGACCGGCCGGTCGGCGTGCTCAGCCTGTACACGGCGCAGCCGGCGTTTTTCAGCCCGGAGCGCATCGAGTTCTTTCAGGCCTACACGCACCAGGTCGCCGCGGCGCTCGAGAACGCGCGGCTCTACGACGAGGCCGAGCGCCGGCTGCGCCAGCTTCAGGCGCTGCGGGACATCGACGCCGCGATCAGCGGCAGCCTCGACGTGCGGGTCACGTTCAACGTCTTCCTCGGGCACGTGATATCGCTGCTGCGGGCGGATGCCGCGGCCGTGCTGCTCTTCAACCCGCACCTGCAGGCGCTCGAGTACTGCGCCGGCCGCGGGTTTCGGACCGCGGCCGTGCAGCACGGGCAGCTGCGCCTCGGCGAGGGGCACGCCGGACGCGCCGCGCTGGAGCGCCGCATGGTGACGGTGACGAACCTGGACTCGGATCCCGGGGACGCCTCACGGTCGCGCCTCTTGGCCGCCGAGAAGTTCTCGGGCTATGTTGCCGTTCCGCTCATGGCCAAGGGTCACGTGAAGGGCGTGCTCGAGATCTTCCAGCGGACGCCGCTCGGCGAGGGACACGACTGGCAGGAGCTGCTGACGGCGCTGGCCGGACAAGCGGCGATCGCCGCGGACAACGCGACATTGTTCGATGACCTGCAGCGCTCGAACATCGATCTCGCGCTCGCCTACGATACCACGCTGGACGGCTGGTCCCGCGCCCTCGACCTGCGGGACCGGGAGACGGAAGGTCACACCCGGCGGGTGGCGGAGATGACGCTGCGGCTCGCGCGCGCGCTCGGCGTGCCCGATCCGGAGCTCATCCACCTGCGCCGCGGCGCGCTGCTGCACGATATCGGGAAGATGGCGATTCCGGACAGCGTGCTGCTCAAACCGGGTCC
Source organism: bacterium (assembly GCA_035308905.1). NCBI lineage: Bacteria > bacterium. Next base: position 27,598 of record DATGFS010000035.1, read on the forward strand.
GCTGACCGAGGAGGAGTGGGGGATCGTGCGGCAGCACCCGCTGACCGCCTACGAACTGCTCTCCTCCATCGCGTTCCTGCGTCCGGCGCTCGACATCCCGCACTGCCATCACGAGCGGTGGGACGGGACCGGGTACCCGCGGGGCCTGCGGGGCGCGCAAATCCCCTTCGCGGCACGCATCTTTTCCGTCGCGGACGCGTTCGACGCCATGCGGTCCGACCGCCCGTACCGGCCGGCGATGAGCGACGACGAAGCCCGCAGTCGGATCGCCGAACAATCCGGCAAGCAGTTCGATCCTCAGGTGGTGGAGGCGTTCCTCCGCCTCGCCTAGCTACTTCGGCGTTAGATCCGCGGCCTCCACGATCCGGGTGAAGGGAATCTTGGCCGTCTCGTTGACCTCGCGGACGAGCGCGGCGTTCGGCGCTTCGAACAGGCACATGCAGTGCGCCTCGCCCGGAACAAACGTGCTCCGGATGTACCGGACCGGCTTCCCCTCCGCGGTAAACTTCTTGCTGGTCTCGATTGCCGCTTTCTGAGCCGCGGCGAGCTGCTCCATCGTGACGCCGGGCAGGTCCCGGTCCACCATGTACGTGCCCAATGTCGTCCTCCTCTCGCGGCCGGCCCCTTGACCGGCCGCCGTGTAAATGACGCCCGGCGGCTTCGCGGCCGGGCACCGTGTCATTTAGTGCCTGTCGGCCAATTCCGGACCTCCTGCTCTATCCGGCATCGTCAGCGTCAAGGCTTCCTCGACCGCCCTCTCCGCGTCCATACGCCGGCCGGCCGACCACGCGCTGTCGAACGCTTCCCGGCCGAGGCGGGCGAGCGCGATCTCGGCGGCGCGTTCGCAATCCGCCCGGTGCGCCGGCGGCAGTTGCGCGCCCATCGAGCCCCGCAGCGCTTCGCCGGCCCCGAGCAGCCGCACCGCCCGCTGGGGCGAGTCGCCGACCGCGGCCGCCGCGAGGTCCTCGAGACATTCGGCGATGCCGACCTTGTCTCCCAGGCGTTTCCGGAGACTCAGACCTTCCTGGAGGAGGGCCGCCGCCTGAACGTGCGCGCCGCGCAGCCGCGCGGCGACCCCGAGGCTGACGAGCGCGGTCGTCACACCCCACGTATCCTCGAGGGCCCGGAAGATGCCGAGACTTTCCTCGAGCAGGGCCTCCGCCAGGGCGGACCGGCCCTGATCGCGCGCGACCAGGCCGAGGACGTGCAGCGAGAACGCGACGCGCGAGGCGTCGCCGAGCCGGCGATTGAGATCTACACTTTCCTGTCCGGCGGCCTCGGCGCGGGCGTAGTCGCCCTGATCGCGGGCGACAAGCGCCAGAAAGTGCAGGGCGGCCGCGGTACCGGATGGATCGTTCGCGCTTCGGAACAATCCCAGGCTCTCTTCCAGCGCCTCGCGCGCACGACCGTAGTTGCCCTGGAACCGCGCGGCGTTGCCGACCGAGATGAGCGCGGTTGCGATGCCCCACGTCTCACCCAGCTCGCGGAACATCGCCAGGCTCTGCTCGGGGAGGGCGGCGGCGCGCGCGTAATGGCCTTGCGAGCGCGCCACCTGCTCGAGCAGCGAGGTTGCGGCGGCCATGCCGAGGGCGTTGCCGAGCGCGCGGGCGATGTTGAGGCTCTCCCGCCCGAACGCCTGCGCCTGATCGAACTCTCCCTGCCGCCAGGCGAGAAACCCGGCGCCGTAGAGCGCCCGCGCCCGCGCACGCGGATTGTCGGTCGGACCGGCGCCGATGGCCCGCGCGAGCCAGCTCCGGCCCTCCGTGAGATACCCTCGCGTGTGCCAGAACCACCACAGCGCGGCGACGAGTCGCACCGCCTCGCCGCCGGACGGTTCATCAAGCGAGAAGGCGATGGCCTCCCGTAGATTGTCGTGCTCCCGCTCGAGCCTTGCGATCCAGCGTTGCTGATCGGCGCCCTGGAGCTCGGCCTCGGATCGCTCGGCGAGCGCGAGGTACCAGTCGCGATGCCGCGCGCACGCGCGGGCCCGCTCGCCCTCTTCGAGAAGACGGTCCCGGCCGTACCAGCGAACAGTCTCCTGAAGCCGGAACCGCGGTTCGTTCTGCGGCCGCTCCGCGAGCAGCAGCGACTTGTTCACGAGCCGTCCGACGAGCGGACCGATCTCGTCCGCGGCGACGCCGTCTTCGGCGCAGACCGCCGTTGCCGCCTCGAGCGTGAAGCCGCCGGCGAATACCGATGCGCGCCGGAGCACCGCGCGCTCGCCGTCCGACAAGAGGTCGTGGCTCCAGTCCATCGCCGCCCGCAGCGTCTGGTGCCTCGGCAGGTCGGTGCGGCTCGCATCCGTCAGCAGCCGGAACCGGTCGTCGAGGCGGTCGGCGATCTGATCGACCGTGAGCGCGTTCAGCTGCGCGGCGGCCAGTTCGAGGGCCAGGGGTATGCCATCGAGCCGGCGGCATATCCTCGCCACGGCCGCGGCGTTCTCGGGGATGACGCGAAACGCCGGCGCGATCGCGGCGGCGCGCTCCGCGAACAGGCGCGCCGCCTCGCACGACATCAGGTCGTCCGGCAAGAGTGCCGCGTGCTCGTGCGGCAGGGACAACGAAGGCACGCGGAAGGTGATTTCTTCCGCGACGGCAAGCGGCTCGCGACTCGTGACGAGAATCCTTACAGACGGACACGCCCGCAGCAGCCCGGTCGTGAGATGCGCGGCGGCGGCTACCAGATGCTCACAACTGTCGAGGATCAGCAGCAGCCGCTTCGAGGCTGCGAACGCGACCAGGGAGTCGGCCGGGGTACGGCCCGGCTCCTCGGTGACCCCCAGGGCCGTCGCCACCGTCTGGACGACGAGGCTCGGGTCGGACAGCGGTGCGAGCTCGACGAACCATGCGCCGTCCGGGAACGTGTCACGCAGGCCGCCGGCGACCTGCAGGGCGAGCCGCGTCTTGCCTCCTCCGCCGACGCCCGTCAGCGTAAGAAGCCGCGTCGTGCCGAGGAGACGGGTCACCTCGGCGCTCTCGTGTTCGCGGCCGATGAAGCTGGTGGTTTGGGACGGCAGGTTGCTCATCGTCTGATTCCGATCAAATGTTACCCTACGTTCACGCGGTTCTTGCCGCGGGTTGGTTGCGGGACCGGTTTTGTGGCACTGTCCCGACGGGGGCACGATCGTTGAATGCGACGCAAACGGAGGGCCGCACCCGTTGGGCTGCGGCCCTCCGCGATCAATCAGTATCCCGGCGGCACCGCGTGCGCCGCCTCATTTCGGCCCGCTAGTTTTCGGGAGTGTTGCACCCCTGGTTCGATCGAGGGTCACACTGCTGCTGCTTCTGGTACCCGGGCGCGCCGCCGCTATTACCCCGTTGTGGCTGTGCTTGCTGCTGCTGCGGCTGCGCCGGCTGCTGCGGTTGCGGCCGCTGATAGGTCGGCTGCGCTTGCTGCGGCTGCGGCCGCTGGTACGTCGGCTGCGCTTGCTGCGGTTGCGGCCGCTGGTACGTCGGCTGCGCCTGCTGCGGCTGGGGCCGCTGGTAGGTGGGCTGGGCCTGCGGCTGCCACTGTTGCTGCGGCCGCTGATAGGTCGGCTGCGCCTGCTGCGGCTGGGGTCGCTGGTAGGTGGGCTGGGCCTGCGGCTGCCACTGTTGCTGCGGGCGCTGATAGGTCGGCTGCGCCTGCGGCCGCTGGTACGTCGGCTGGAACTGCTGCGGCTGGGGCCGCTGGTACGTCGGCTGGACCTGCTGCGGCTGCGGCCGCTGGTAGGTGGGCTGGGCCTGCGGCTGCCACTGTTGCTGCGGCCGCTGATAGGTCGGCTGCGCCTGCTGCGGCTGGGGCCGCTGGTAGGTGGGCTGGGCCTGCGGCTGCCACTGTTGCTGCGGCCGCTGATAGGTCGGCTGGACCTGCTGCGGCTGGGGCCGCTGGTAGGTGGGCTGGGCCTGCGGCTGCCACTGTTGCTGCGGCCGCTGATAAGTGGGCTGCGCCTGCGGCGCCGGCAGCGCGCGATGGGGTGCCGACCACGGACTCGGCCGCGACGTCACGGTCCGGGCGATCTGCTGCATCTGATACCTCGGCGCGTCCCAGTGCGGATCGCCGACCGCAACGGGAGCCTGCACGTACACGTTCACGTACGTTCCGCTGTAGCTCCGATAGGTCGGATGATAGTAGTACGAACGGTACGGCCCATAGTACGGATAGCGCCGGTACTGTCCATCGTAGTCACGCACGGCAAGGTACTGGTAGTTGTTGACCGTGATGATTCCGAGGACCGCTCCCAAGAGCGGCTCTGCCGCCAAGATGAGCGGGGCGGACGCCGGATAGTAGCCCCCGTACGGCCGATACCGCGCGCTGTAGTAGTGGTGGTAATAGGCGCCGTAATAGGGATACCGATAGTAGCCGCCGGAGGCATTATGGGAGATGAGGTACAACAGTCCGGCGACGAGGACAGTGCCGAGCACCGTGCCCAACAGCGGCATCGGTGCGATCGCGGTCTGAGACGCCGCGAGAACAGGGACGGGACCCGTCACGTCGATCTGCGTCGCGATGAACTCGCTGCCGTACGGTACCACCCAGGCGTCAACGGGCGCGCCGACGTAGCCTTCGAGTGTGCAGAACGGGACGGTTGATTCTTGCACGGCGACTGCTGTCTGATCCGATGCGTAGATCGTCTCCGTGTTGCCGGCCGAGTCGAGCGTGAACGTGCCCGATTGGCAGTCAACGGCATCGATACTTCCTTGAAGTTCCGCGGCCGTCTGCGCCTGGCCGACTCCGTTGAGACCAAGGAACGAGACAAATACCGCGATAGCGGCGGCGATGAGCGTTTTCACGTTGGACCTCCTCCTGCGTCCTGGTTCCAGGGTACCCTCCGCGGGTGAACGGTCTGTTGGAAAGCGATGGAGAAATTGTGGGAAACTTATGAAGGCGCGTTCGCAGATTTGAAGGGCCGCGTCGGACGCCGGTCCGCAAGATGATCCGGCCGGCGCCTTGTTGAACCGGTTGCCATGCCGGAACTGCCGGATGTCGAGTTGGTCGCGCGCCGCCTTCGCCGGTCCGTCGTCCGGCGCCGCGTGACGCGCGTCGCGATTCGTGACCGGTCCGTCGTGCGATCTCCGGCGCCGCGCCTCTTCGCGCGGCGACTGCGCGGCCGGCGGATTCGGACGGTCGGCCGGCGCGGCAAGTATCTCCTCGTCCACCTCGGCGGAGGCCTCGTCATGGTTGGCCATCTGCGAATGACCGGGGATTTCGTCGTGGTGCCGAGACGCGATCCGATCCACCCGCACACGCGGCTTGTCCTCGGGCTCGGTCCCCGCGACATCCGGTTTGTCGATCAACGCCGGTTTGGCCACGTGGACCTGATCGCCGCGGGCGAGCTCGAGACGTTTCCGGGCCTGCGGGCGCTCGGAGTGGAGCCGCTGACGCCGGCGTTCTCGCTGGACCGTCTGCGCGCGTTGATCGATCGGCGCCGCGGTGGCCTCAAAGCGTTCCTGCTGCGCCAGGACCTGATCGCCGGGATCGGCAACCTCTACGCGGACGAGATCCTATTCCAAGCGCGGCTCCATCCGTCCCGCTCGCTTCGGAATCTGCGTCCCGCGCAAGTCCGTGCGCTCCACCGTTCCATCCGCGGGGCGCTCCGCCGTGGCATCGCGTCGCTTTCGGGTCGGGGCCGGCCGATCGGAGACTTTGTTGAGGCTCGCGAGAAGGGCGGCACGTGTCCGCGCTGCGGTGGGCCGCTGCGTGTGGCGACAATCGGGGGCCGCACGACGTACTACTGCCCGCGCTGCCAGCGGTAGGGGCGCGCGCCGCGAACGAAAGAGGGACGGCCTAACGGCCGCCCCTCACTGTCGTCCAGTTGAGCGGGGTCGTTACTTGCCGTGGAACAGATTCAGCGCGGATCCCTTCCGGAACCACTCCAATTGCGAGGTGCTGTACGAATGGTTGAGCCACACCGTCTCGGTCGTGCCGTCGGCGTGGCGGATCCGGCACTCCACCGGCTTGCCGGCCGCCATGCCGGCCAGACCCACCAGGCTCACGCGGTCGTCCTCGCGGAACCGGTCGTAATCGCCGGGCTCGGGCAGAGTGAGCGCCAGCACGCCCTGCTTCTTCAAGTTCGACTCATGGATCCGGGCGAAGCTCCGCACGATGACGGCCCCCGCGCCGAGCAGCCGCGGCGACAGCGCCGCGTGCTCGCGGCTGCTGCCCTCGCCGTAGTTGGCGTCGCCGATGACGACCCAGCGCAGCCCCCGCGCTTTGTAGTCCCGTGCCACAACGGAGACGGGCTGGCCCGCCTCGCCGGTCACGGCGTTCCGGACTTTGCCGGCTTCGCCGGTGAACGCGTTGGTCGCTCCCATGAACATGTTGTCGCTGAACCTGTCGAGATGACCCCGATACCGCAGCCATGGGCCCGCGGGGGAGATGTGGTCCGTCGTCGTCTTCCCCTTCGTCTTCAATAGAATCGGCATGTCGACGAAGTCCTGGCCTTCCCAGGCCGGCCAGGGCTCCATCAGCTGCAGGCGCTCGCTGCGCGGATCAACTTTCAGCTCGATCCGGCTGCCGTCGGCCGGCGGCGCGACGTACGTGATGCGCCCCGGGTCGAAGGGGCGGGACGGCACCTCGGGGGCCGGCGCGGGCGGGCGAAGCCGGAACGGCTTCCCATCGGCGCCGGTCAGCGTATCGGTGAGCGGATTGAACGACAGCCGCCCGGCGAGTGCGAGCGCGGTGATGAGCTCCGGACTGCCGATGAAGTTCATCGTCGTCGGCTGTCCGTCGTTGCGCCGAGGGAAGTTGCGATTGTAGGACGTGACGATGGTGTTCGGAACGGCCGCGGCCTCTTTGGCCCGCCGCCACTGCCCGATGCACGGCCCGCAGGCGTTCGCGAGGACGGTCGCCTTGATCTCCGTCAGCGAGTGCATCTGGCCGTCGCGCTCGATCGTCGCCCGGATCTGCTCGGAGCCGGGTGTCACGAGGAACGGGACGGCCGCCGTGACCCCGTGCGCGCGGGCCTGCTCGGCCACGTCGGCGGCGCGGCTCATGTCCTCGTACGATGAATTGGTGCAGCTGCCGATCAACGCGGTCGAGATGGCGTCGCGAAACTCGTTCTTCCCGTCCTGCACCTCGGCCGCGAGCTTCGACACCGGGCGTGCGCGGTCGGGGGAGTGGGGACCGACCACGTATGGTTCCAGCGCCGAGAGATCGAGCCGGATCACCCGGTCGTAGTGACGCTCCGGGTCGGCTTCGACTTCCGCATCCGGCGCCAGCAGATGCCGGTGGGCGCGGGCCGGCTCGACGAGCTCGCCGCGGCCGGTGGCCCGGAGGTAGGTCGCCATCCGCTCGTCGTACGAGAACATCGACGTCGTCGCGCCGAGCTCGGCCCCCATGTTGGTGATCGTGGCCTTGCCGGTGGCGCTGATCGTCTGCGCGCCGGGTCCGATGTACTCGACGATGGCGTTCGTCCCGCCCGCCACGGTGAGCTGCCCGGCGACGTAGAGGATGACGTCCTTCGGCGCGGTCCACCCGCTGAGCTCGCCGGTCAGGTACACCGCGATGTGCTTCGGATAGAGGACCTCCCAGGGAAGGCCCGCCATGACCTCGACCGCGTCGGCCCCGCCGACGCCCACCGCGCAGGCGCCGAGGCCGCCGCCGTTCGGCGTGTGCGAGTCGGTGCCGATGATGAGCTCGCCGGGAAACGCGTAGTGCTCGAGGACGACCTGGTGGATGATCCCGGCGCCGGGGCCCCAGAACCCGGCCCCGAACTTTGCCGCGGCCGACTTGAGAAAATCGTAGACTTCCGAGTTCTCGGCGATCGACGCCTGCAAGTCGGCCTGGCCCTCAACCCGGGCCTGGATGAGGTGATCGCAGTGGATCGTCGTGGGAACGGCGACGTGGGTCCGCCGCGTCTGCATGAACTGCAGCATCGCGGTCTGGCCCAACACGTCTTGGAGGACAACGCGGTCCGGCCGCAGCAGGAGGTAGCTCCGGCCGGGCTCCATCTCCTGGGTGTCGGGATCGTCGAGGTGGCCCAGCAGGACCTTGTCGGCTAAAGTGAGCGGCCGGCCGAGGCGGCGCCGCACGACGTTGAGCGTCCGTTCCATCCGATCGTAGACCGCGGCCGCCATCGCGGCGGTGGACTCGATTGTGACCATGCGCGTGCCCCCCAGGCGAAGATCGGAACCGAAAACGAGCATAACACTCCGCCGCCCACGCGTCACCGGGACGCACGAGGCGGCGACGCGGCCGGAGCTCCTGCGAGAGACAGGGCAGGGGCCGTCGCGTCATCGTCGAACGGCGGTCGCCATGATACGTCGCGCGCCGCGCAGCCGGCAGGCATAGCCGGACGCCCGTGGCCGAGCGCCTCATCGCGCACGTCGACATGGACGCCTTCTTCGCGGCCGTCGAAGTGCGCGACCATCCGGAGTATCGCGGCCGGCCCGTCGTGGTCGGCGCGGGGCCGCACGCGCGCGGGGTCGTCGCGGCCGCGTCGTACGAGGCGCGCCGGTACGGCATCCACTCGGCGATGCCTTCGCGCCGCGCGTTTGCGCTGTGCCCCGGCGCGGTGTTCCTGCCGCCCGATATGGCGCGCTACCGCGCGGAGTCGGAGCGCGTGTTCGACCTGCTGGAGACGTTCACGCCGCAGATCGAGCCGGTCTCGGTCGACGAGGCGTTCCTCGATCTGACCGGCTGCCCCGTGCCCGCCGGCCACGCGTCGTCGTCCGCCGAACCGGGCCTCGCGTTCGGGCAGGCAATTCAGCGGCGGATCCGGGCGCGCCTCGGGCTGCCCGCGTCGGTCGGCGTCGCGCCGAACAAGTTCCTCGCGAAGGTCGCGTCCGAGCTGGCGAAGCCGGACGGCGTCCGCCGGATCACGCCGGACGCGGTGCAGTCGGTGCTCGATCCACTGCCGGTGGAGGCGCTCTGGGGCGTCGGACCGGAGACCCGCGCGCGGCTTCAGGCCCTCCGCATCGCCACGGTCGGCGCGCTCCGCCGGACCCCGGTGTCGGCCCTGCGCGCCATCCTCGGATTCCCGGCGGAACGGCTCGTCGCGCTGAGCCGCGGAGAAGACGACCGGCCCGTCGATCCGGGCGGTGAGGCGAAGTCGATCGGGCGCGAAGTGACCTTCGACCACGACACGCGCGACCGCGACCTCCTCGCCCGCACGCTGCGCGCGGCGTGCGAAGACGTCGCGCACCGGCTGCGGGCCGGCGGCGTCGCCGGCCGCGTCGTCACGCTGAAGGTGCGGTTCGAGCCGTTCGAGACGCGCACGCGCCGCCTCACGCTGCCCGCGGCGACCGACCACGGCGGCCGCATCGCCCGGGCCGTGACGGACCTCTGGCGGCGGTTCGAGCCTCTGTCGCGCCGCGTTCGCCTCGTCGGCGTCACCGTGTCGGGACTGGAGCGCCCCACGGGGGCGCAGATCAATTTGTTCGGCGGCGCCGGTCCGCCGCGCCCGGCGGGCGCCGGGGAACAGGCGTCGACGTCATGGTCGCCGGCGGCAGATCCGCCGGTCCTGCACAGTCGGGTCGATCGCGTTGTCGATGCGATCAACGAGCGATTCGGTGAGGGGACGGTCGCTCCGGCGCGCGTGCTGGAGCCGGGTACGGCTACGGCTCGGCCGCGCCGGCGTCGGGAGGCCCCGCGGCAGAGGGGGACGCCGCGTCCCGCGCCGTCGGGGGAGCGGCCGGGGCGCCGGCGGCCAGCACCTCGTTCTTGAGGACACCGATGAACGGCAGGTGGCGATACCGCTCGCGATAATCGAGCCCATAGCCCACGAGAAAGCGGTCCGGCACCTCGAAGCCGCGGTAGGCGATGTCGAGCGTCTCGAGGATGCGCCGGTACGGCCGGTCGAGGAGCGTGCAGATGCGCAGGCTGGCCGGCGCGCGCGCCTGCAGAAGCCGGAGCAGGTATCCCGCGGTCAACCCCGTGTCGATGATGTCTTCTACGAGGACCACGTCGCGCCCCGTGATCTCGACGTCGAGGTCCTTGATCAGCCGCACGACCCCGCTCTGCGCCTTGGCGCTGCCGTAGGTCGTGATTGCCATGAAGTCGATCTCGACCGGGACGGCGAGCGCGCGGGTGAGGTCGGTGAGGAAGTAGACGGCGCCCTTCAGCACCGAGACGAGGAGGGGGGCGCGGCCGGCGTAGTCCCGGGAGATGGCGGCGGCCAGCTCGCGCACGCGCCCGGTGATCTGTTCTTCCGTGAACAGAATCTCCTGGATGTCCGCGAACGGATCAGTCACTACCGCGGCGCCAGCTGCCGGTCGCCGGCGGGCGCCATCCCGTACTTCAGCAGCAGCTGCCGGTAGTCGCGGCCGTAGAAGATCTTGACGTTGATGTCCGGGTACAGCTCCCGCAGGCGCCGGAGTTTGCGGTTCTTCTTGGTGACGAGGCTCTGCTTCAGCGTCGTCAATTCGATGTAGAGGTTGAGGTCGGGAAGATAGAAGTCGGGGTTGAAACTCTCGATCGCGCGGCCTCGGGCGTCCCAGCGGAGGGGGAAACTGCGGGGTTCGTATTCCCACCGGACCCCGTAAAAATCGAGTATTCTTGCGAACTCAGCCTCGCTGGCGTGGGCGAACCGCGGATGCCCGTCGCCGGCGGGCGAACGGCTCCTCACCGAGCCCTCATGGTCCTCCGGCGCACGACCTGAACGCTAGTATAGCCGCCGGTGTAAAATAGATCAAGGAGAGGGTTTAGGGGGCGGCGAACGTCTGCCGAACCTCAAGATATGCCCTCTTCGGCGGGCCCGGGTCCCCGAGCGTTCGCAAATCGCGAAATGCTCCGGGCGGGCTGGGAGGCAGTGTGCCATGACGACACCCCCTTCGGGTAGTCGGCCGGAATCGACGGGGCCGGAGCACGACGTCGAGCGCTACGTGCAGCAGCTGCGGAGCGCCGACGTCACTCTGCGCAGCGACGCGGCCCACGCGCTCGGCAAGCTGGCCGACGAGCGGGCCGTGCCGGCGCTCGCGGAAGCCCTCCACGACCAGGACGAATACGTCCGGAAGAGCGCGATCATGGCGCTTCGTCGGATCGGCGGCCAGGGCGCCATGGAGGCGATGCGGCTGGCGCTCGGCGACCGTTCGGAGCAGGTCTGCGTGCAGGCGGTCAAGGGGCTCGGCGAACTGCGCGACGCCGGCGCCGCGGAGGCGCTCATCAAGGTGCTGTCGCGCCGGGAGCGGTCCCTCGTGGCCGCGGCCACCGACGCGCTCATCCGGATCGGGCCCGACGCGGTCGGCCCGCTGATGGAGGCGTTCAAGGACCGCTACCTCCGCCGCCGGATCGGCGCGCAGGTCTGGCGCATCCTCACCGAGATGGGCCCGCGCAGCATGGACGCGCTGCTCGCGGCGCTCGGCGACGAGAACTACTACGTCAAGCTGACCGCGCTTACCATTCTCGGGCGCATCGGCGACAAACGCGTGGTGGCGCCGATCATCGGCGTCTTTCTGAGCGACCCGCGGCTGCAGGAGACCGTCGTCGGGACGATCGGCCGGCTCGAGGAGCGCGTCGTGATCACGCTCCCGCCGGGGGATCGCGAGGCCGGGTTGCCGGTGGAGGTCGTGCACGCGTTGTCGCAGGGCGACCGCGAGGCCGTGCTCGCGGCCCTCGGCGCCGCGATGGAAAACCCGATCGGGAAGGTCCGCCGCTTCGCGCTGAAGGCGATGTTCGCGCTGCTCGGTGAGACGTCGTTCGAGCGGCTGCTCGGGTACCTCGCCGACGACGACCCGGACGTCAAGCGCCTGGTGGTCCGTCTCCTCGGCAAACTGCGCGACAAGCGCGTGATCGAGCCGCTGATGGATCTGCTCCTGAAGGACGGGGGCCAGGTCGAAGAGGCCGTCTGGGACACGCTCAAGGTGCTCACGAACCTGCACGAATACGAGGAGCTCCGCAAACGCGTCGCGCGCGAGAAGGCGGGAACTCGTCCGGTCGTGAAGACTTATAAGAAGAAAGATGTCTCACCGGACTGGTGGCGCGACCAAGACTGACGCGCGGCCTGCGGGCCGCGGCGCTTCGCTTCGCGTTCTTCTGACCAACGACGACGGCATCGCATCGCCCGGGCTGCTCGCGCTGGCCCGGGCGATCAGCCGTGTGGCGGCGGCGTTTGTGGTCGCGCCCGAGCACGAGCGGAGCGCGGCCAGCCACGCGATCACCCTGCACAAGCCGCTGCGCGCAACCCGGGTGTCGCTCGACACCGTCGACGTGCCGGCCTGGGCGACGAACGGCACGCCGGCGGACTGCGTCGTGCTGGGGGTCCTCGATCTGCTGGCCCAGCCGCCGGATATCGTCGTGTCCGGCATCAACCTCGGCGCGAACCTCGGGATGGACCTCATCTACTCGGGGACGGTATCCGGCGCCGTGGAGGGTGCGCTCTTCGGCCTCGCCGCCGTCGCCATGTCGGTGACCGCGTTCCGGGACATCCACTGGGAACCGGCGGCCGACTTCGCGGCGCAGCTGGTCGGGCAGGTGGCGGAGCACGGCCTGCCGCCCGACACGTTTCTGAACGTCAACGTGCCCAACCGTCCGGCCGGGGAGATCGGGGGCGTGGAGATCACGCGGCAGAGCACCCGCCGCTACGTCAACCGCGTCGAGAAGCGGTCGGATCCGCGGGGCCGCGACTATTACTGGCTGACCGGCTCGGCCGAGACCGAGGAGAGCCCCGCCGGCACCGACGCGTGGGCGGTGGCCCGGGGCCGCATCTCGGTGACCCCGCTCCGGCTCAGCATGACCTACGAAGAGCTCAGCCCGATCCTGCGGTCGTGGACGCTGCCGGTGCCGGGCCGGTGAGGGGCATACAGTTGCCGTGAGAGCATGGCCGCCGGGGGGCGAGCGGGCGACGGGCAACGGGCGCGTGACCGGCGAGGGGCACGTGACGGGCGACGGACATACTGACCCGATGGTCCGCTTCTCGCAGGTGTCCAAGACGTACGCGAACGGGGTCGAAGCGCTGCGCGACGTCTCGCTCGAGATCGGCGCCGGCGACTTCGTGTTTGTCGTCGGCCCGACCGGCGTCGGCAAGTCGACGCTCCTCAAGCTGATCTACCGCGAGGAACTGCCGACCCGCGGGACGGTGTCGGTCGAGGGCCGCGACGTGACCCGCATGCCGGCGCGCGAGATCCCGTTCCTGCGCCGCCGGGTCGGCGTCGTGTTTCAGGATTTCCGGCTGCTGCCGCGCAAGACGGCCTGGGAGAACGTCGCGTTCGCGCTCGAGGTGACGGGGACCGCGCCGCCGGACGCCGGCCGCCGCGTGACGGAGCTGTTGGAAATGGTCGGGCTCACGGCGCGCGCCGACGCGGTGCCGCGGGAGCTGTCCGCGGGCGAGCAGCAGCGGGTCAGCATCGCGCGGGCGCTGGTACACGGGCCGAACCTCCTGCTTGCGGACGAGCCGACCGGCAACCTCGATCCGGACACGTCGTGGGAGATCGTCCGGCTGCTCGCCCGAATCAACGCGGGCGGGATGACGGTCGTGGTCACGACGCACGATCAAACGATCGTGGACCGCCTGCGCCGCCGGGTCATCGCGATCGACAGGGGCGCGGTGGTGCGCGATGACGCGGAGGGCGTGTATGCCGGGGAAACCTAAGGCGGCCGGCGGCGGGCGGCGCGTGCGTCCGCTGGGCCTGGGTTACGCGCTGGCCGAGGGGGCGCAGGGCTTCGTGCGCAACGGCCTCGCGAGCGTCGCGTCCGTCCTCATCACCGCGATGACGCTGGTCGCCCTCGGCGCGGCGCTCGCCGTCGCGGGCGCCTTGAACCACGTCGCCGCCGCCCTGGAACAGCAGCTGCAGGTGGTCGTGTACTTCCGCTCGGGGGTCACGCCCGAGGAGGTCGTCGTGGCGCGCAGCCGTCTTCAGCAGATCCCCGGCGTGGCCGGGATCGAGTACGTCTCGCCGCAGGAAGCGCTGCGCCGCCTCGAAGCGCAGCTCGGCGCGCGGGCCAAGTTCCGCGATCTGCTCCAGCACAACCCACTGCCGGCGTCGCTGGTCGTGACGGCGACCGGGAGCGACCGGCTGCGCGCAATCGCCGCCGGCGCGCGCGATCTGCCGGGCGTCGACGAAGTTCGCGACGGCGGGCTGGTGCTGGAGCGGCTGCTGGCCGTCACCCGCGCGGTGCGGCTCGGCGGAACGGCCGCCGGCGCACTGCTGGCCTGCGTCGCGCTCGTGGTGATTGCGGGGACCATCCGCCTCACGGTCTTCGCGCGGCGGGCCGAGATCGAGGTGATGCGGCTCGTCGGCGCGACCGCGTGGTTCATCCGCTGGCCGTTCGTCGTGGAGGGCGCCGTCACGGGAGCCTGCGGGGCCTGCGGCGCGGCTGCGGCGGTCGCGGCCGGCTACGCCCTCATCGCCGGCGGCGCCGCGCGGGCGCTGCCGTTTGTGCCGCTCCCGGGGGCGGGGGAGGTCGCCTTCGATATCGTCTGGAAGCTCGTGGTGTGGGGTGTGCTAATCGGCGTAACCGCGAGTCTGCTCGCGGTGCGCCGGTACGTGCGCATATAGAGTCAGGAGGCGAGAAACGATGGCGAAGGCAGTGATGACGGCGCCGCGTGAAGACGCCTGGCAGGTTGCGCTCCGGCAGTTCCAGATCGCCGCGGACATGCTCGGACTCAAGCGCGGCGTGCGCGAGCTTCTCGCGCACCCGAAACGGGAGCTGACCGTCAATTTCCCGGTCAAGCTCGAGGACGGATCGGTGCGCGTCTTCACCGGGTACCGCGTCCACCATACCACCGTGCCCGGTCCGACGAAGGGCGGCATTCGCTATCATCCCGACGTGACCCTGAACGAGGTCCGGGCGCTCGCGATGTGGATGACCTGGAAGTGCGCGGTCGTCGGGCTGCCGTACGGCGGCGCGAAGGGCGGCGTCATCTGCAATCCCAAGGAGCTGTCGCTGCAGGAGCTCGAGCATCTGACCCGCCGGTACGCGACCGAAATCTCCATACTGATCGGCCCGGAGAGCGACATCCCGGCGCCGGACGTCGGCACCAATCCGCGCATCATGGCGTGGATCATGGACACCTACAGCATGCACCGCGGCTACTCCGTCCCGGCGGTCGTGACGGGGAAGCCGATCTCGATCGGCGGCTCGCAGGGCCGCGTCGAAGCCACGGGCCGCGGCTGTATGATCGTCGCACGCGAAGCCGCCAAGCACCTCGGCATGCCGCTCGCCGGGGCGCGCGTCGTCGTGCAGGGGTACGGCAACGTCGGCAGCATCGCGGCGATGCTCCTCCAGGAGCAGGGCTGCAAGATCGTGGCGGCGAGCGACAGCGGCGGCGGCGTCTACAATCCCAAGGGGTTCGACCCGGCCGACCTGCTGCGTCACAAGGAGCACACCGGCAGTGTCGTCGGTTACCGGGGGACCGACGCCGTCACGAACGACGACCTGCTCGAGCTGCCCTGCGAGATCCTCGTGCCGAGCGCGCTCGAAGGCCAGATCACGAAGGACAACGCCGAGCGGATCAAGGCCCGCATGGTGGTCGAGGGTGCGAACGGGCCGACGACTCCGGAGGCCGACGAGGTCCTGCGCGATCGCAAGGTCTTCGTCGTGCCCGACATCCTGGCCAACGCCGGCGGCGTCGTCGTGTCCTACTTCGAGTGGGTGCAGGACCTGCAGTCGTTCTTCTGGACCGAAGAGGAGATCAACGAGCGGCTCGAGCGGATCATGGTGCGGAGCTTCCGCGAAGTGCTCGAGACGTCGCAGGAGAAGGAAGTTCACATGCGCTCCGGCGCGCTCGTGCGCGCGGTGAGCCGCCTGAACGACGCGCTGCTGACGAGAGGCATCTACCCTTGACATTCTCTGCGGATCAAGCCAGAGATTCTCGTTTCATCGAGGCCTGCTCTCGTCGAGAGTCTGACGGTCTCTCTGCGAGCATTTTTCGTCTCCGCGTGCCCCGCGGCGACACCCAGCAATCTCAGTCCTTGCGTCCGAATATTGATGGCGGCGTTGATGTCGCGGTCGTGCAGCGCCCCGCAGGCGCACCGCCAAATCCCGTCGTTCAGGGACAGTCTATTGTTGCGCGTGCCACATTGGCTGCACAACTGGCTGGAGGGGAACCACCGGTCAACCAGGGCAAGCTGACGATGATTCCATTTTGTTTTGTATCTTAACTGGAGAAGGAGTTGCCCGAGGGCGGCGTCCTGGACGCTCTTGGCCAGCTTGGTTCTCGCAAGGCCCGTGACGGCCAGGTCCTGTAGGCATAGCGCGTCGTACGTGCGAACGAGCTGCGTGGTGACCTTATGTGTAAAATCTAAACGCCTGTTGCTGACACGCCGATAAAGGGCGGCTATTCGAAGCCGCGCGCGGTGACGACGGCGAGATCCAGGTCGGCGACGAGAGAGGCGGCGTTGCGCACGGCACAGAGACCGCTCGCTCTTTCGAAAGTATCGTGGCGCGGCGATGCGCATGCCGTTGGACAGGACGACGAAATTCGCCAGGCCCTGATCGATGCCGACGACCCTTTCCGGGTCCAGCGGACGGGATGGTGGGTCCGGCATTTCGATCGCCGTCCCAAAACTGACACCCCAGTGTCCCAACTTGTCTTCCGTAAACGTTGTACTCGTGATGCGCCCGTCGATTGGCCGCGACTGACGTAAGCGGACCCAACCAATTTTCGGGATGAAAACGCGGCCGTTGGCAATTTTAACTCGTTGCGGAATTCGGAAAGTAGGACGATCCCATTTCTTGCTCTTGAATCGCGGGAAGCGCGCTCGTCTCGCGAAGAAATTTTGAAATGCCTGATCGACGTCGCGGACACTGGCCTGAAGAGCCTGGGCGTCAATCTTCTGAAGCCACAGAGTCGTCGGCTGCCGTTTCAAGATCGTCAACTCGCGGCAAAGCGCGCCACGAGTGAGCATCGCGCCGTATTCACGGTAATGGTCGATTCGTCGCGCCAAGGCCCAATTCCAGACCCACCGGCGAGCGCCGGCCATCCTGACGAGTCCGAGACGTTGAACCCGTGTCGGTCTGAGTCTAAATCGGTATCCCTTTCTGATCGTTGTCATGGTATACAGTAGTTCAGATGTTTTGCAGTCTAGATGTCCATTCGTACTGAGTTTGCGTGAATCCTTCAGACAGTCAGCCGAGTGGGGATCTAACCGCATCCGGAGATGGGAATGTTGAGGTTTCTTCGTACACTATTTTTAGGACTATCACGGTCACCCTGGTTTCGCGAGTTGTCGCTTCGGCAACCTATCTTGCGCCGGGCCGTTCGTCGTTTCATCGCGGGCGAACGGCTCGACGAGGCGCTGGACGCCCTCGGCCGGCTCAACCGGGACGGCCTGTCGGCCACGCTCGATCTGCTGGGCGAGGACGTCACGACGCCCGCGCAGGCTGAGGCGAGCGCCGACGCTTATCTCGGTATCGTCGACGCGCTGCGCGCGCACCCGGTCCCGCCGGATCTGCCCGGGGTGGACAACAATCTCTCCCTGAAGCTGACGCAGCTGGGCCTCGCCGTGGATGCGGCCCACTGCGCCCGCCTGCTGCGCCGGATCCTCGACCGCGCCGCCGTCCGCCCCTGGGCCTGCGGGGCGAGCCAAAGATGCCCAGACGGGGCGCCGATGTTCGTGCGGATCGACATGGAGTCGAGCGCGCACACGGGGGCCACGCTGGCGCTGTTCGACACGCTGTGGGCGGAGGGCCGCCGCGACGTGGGCGTCGTGATCCAGGCGTACCTGCACCGCAGCGCGGCCGACGTCGACCGGCTCAACGCCCTCGGCGCGCGCGTCCGGCTCGTCAAGGGCGCGTACGACGAGCCGCCCACCGTGGCGTATCCCCGAAAGCGGGACGTGGACGCGGCCTTCGCCCGCCTCGCCGAGGCGCTGCTGCGGGACGGCGTGTACCCGGCGTTCGCCACCCACGACGAGCGTCTCATCGACCACGTGGTCCGGACCGCGGCGGCGGCGGGGATCCCCGCGGACCGGTTCGAGTTCCAGATGCTCTACGGCATCCGGCGCGATCTCCAGGCCGGGCTGCGCCGGCGGGGGTACCGCGTCCGCGTCTACGTGCCTTTCGGGGAAGAGTGGTACCCGTACTTCATGCGGCGGCTGGCCGAGCGTCCCGCCAACGTCGGCTTCGTCCTGCGCAGCCTCATTCGAGAGCGCCCCGGCCGACCGGGTCGGCCGGCAACCATGAAATTAAAGGCCGCCTGACCCCGGGCCCCGCGGCGGGCGCCAAAGCGTACCGCATCCGTCAAGTTAAGCCAGGCGAAACGCGCGGGCCGCACGCAGGGAGTTGCGCGTGCGGCTGCGAACCTCCCAACGCGATTCCTTCATGATTTCCTTCGTACGGAAACGTTGGGGGAGAGCGTACCAGGGGGTGGTTACGTGAGAAGAATTATCGCATTGATGAGCGTCCTGGCAGTGCTGGGCTTTGGATTCGCCGGTCCGAGCGGCGTGGGCCTGCATGCCGCGAACGCGGCCGCCGGCCGCGTCGTCAAGATCGGCGTGGACCTGCCCATGTCGGGCGGCGAGGCGCCGAACGGCGTGCCGACCAACAACGGCGTCCTGCTGGCGATCGACCAGGCCAACAAGGCGGGCGGCCCGTACCGGTTCGAGGAAGTGCTGAAAGACGACGCCGTGAACGGCGTGCACGATCCGGCGCAGGGCGCGAAGAACGTGCAGGAACTGGCCGCGGATTCCGCGGTCGTCGGCATCATCGGCAACTTCAACAGCAACGTCGGCAAGGCGTCGATCCCGATCAGCAACGCGGCGGGCGTGGTGCAGATCACCCCATCTCAGACGAACCCCTCGCTCACGAAGGGGCCGGATGCGAAGGCGCTTCGGACCAAGCCGAACAACTACTTCCGGATCTGCGCGACGGACGACCTGCAAGGCCCGGTCGCGGCAGACTACGCCTTCAAGGCGCTGAAGGCCCGGAAGATGGCGATCCTCGACGATACGGAGACGTACGGTAAGGGCATCGCCGACGAGGTGGAGAAAGAGTTCAAGCGGCTCGGCGGTACGGTCGTGAGCCACGACGGCATTCCGAAGGGCAGTCAGGACTTCCATGCGATCCTGACCAAGATCAAGGCGGAAAATCCGGACATCCTCTTCTTCGGCGGCGTCACCACCACGGGCGGCGGCCTGATCCGCAAGCAGATGGCGGACGTCGGCCTGAAGGCCCTCTATGAGGGCGGCGACGGCATCGTCGAAGACGAGTTCCTCAAGGTCGCGGGCGATTCGGCGGACGGTTCCTACGGCACGGTCGCGGCGATCGACGCGACGAAGATCGCTTCCGCGAAGGCGTTCCTTGCGGCCTACAAGGCCAAGTTCAACGACGATCCCGGCGCGTACAGCGCGAGTGCCTACGTCGGGGCGAAGATCATCATCGACGCGGTCAAGGCCTCCGGGCCGGACCGTGCGAAGGTCCTCGCGCACGTGCGCGCGCTCAAGGGCTACAAGAGCATCCTCGGGACGTTCGGGTTCGACGCGAACGGCGACACCACCAACCGGGTCATCAGCGTCTACGTGGTCAAGAACGGCAAGTGGGTCTGGGCGGACCAAGAGATCGCGCAGTAGCTAAAGATACCGAAAGGGAACGAGGGGGCGGGAGGCAGATCGCCGAGCCCGCCCCCTCGGCCCGTCTGCCATGAATTGGGTCCTCTTCAGCCAGCAGCTGATCAACGCCCTGTCGCTCGGGGCCATCTATGCCGTCGTGGCCCTGGGCTACACCATGGTCTACGGCATCATCGAGCTGATCAACTTCGCCCACGGCGACGTGTACACCGCGGGGTCGTTCGTCGCCCTCGCGGTGCTCGTGTTCATGGGCGCGACCCACCGCATGGTCGGGGTGGCGCTCACGTTCACGCTCATCGTGGTGTTTCTCGTGACGATGCTCGTCATGGGAGCGACCGGGGTGGTGATCGAGCGGTTTGCCTACCGTCCGCTGCGGGGCCGGCAGCGTCTGGCCCCGCTCCTGACCGCGATCGGCGTCTCGTTCAGCCTCGAGAATCTGCTCCAGCTCTGGATGGGGCCGTCGCCGGTGCCGGTCCCGCAGATCATCGCGAACCCGTTCTTCGACATCGGCCCCGTGAGCGTCGGCCAGATGCAGCTCATCGTGATCGGTTCCTCGCTCGTCATGATGATCGCACTGCAGCTGTTCGTCAACCGCACGAAGCTCGGCCGGGCGATGCGGGCGACGGCGCAGGACTGGATGGCCGCCGAGATCATGGGGATCGACATCAACAAGACGATCGCGCTGACCTTCTTTATCGGCTCGGTGCTCGCGGGGGCGGCTGGGGTCATCACCGGTCTGTACTACGGCAACGCCTGGTTCATCAACGGCTTCCGGGCCGGACTGATCGCGTTCACGGCCGCGGTGCTGGGGGGCATCGGCAACACGACCGGCGCCGCGCTCGGCGGGTTCCTCATCGGGTTCATCGAGGTCATGACCGCCCAGTACATCGGCTTCCAGTGGGCCGAGGTGACCATCTTTTCCGTGCTGATCCTGGTCTTGATCTTCCGGCCGACCGGCCTCCTCGGCCAGCAGCTTCCGGAGCGCACGTAGGCCCGTGGCCGCGCGTTCGGCGGGGTCGGATGCCGGGTCGCGGCCCGGCGTGCTGGAGCGGCTGGGGCGGTATCGCTTCGCGCTCGGCGCCCTGATCCTCTTTCTGCTCTATCCGCTCCTCGATCACAATGCCGGGCACGTCAACGCCGCCGCCGACGCGGCCGTCTTCGCGCTCCTCGCGCTGGGCCTCAACATCGTCGTCGGCTTTGCCGGACTCCTCGATCTCGGCTACGCCGCGTTCTTTGCGATCGGCTCGTACACGTACGCGCTGTCGGCGTCGCCCTTCTACAACGTCCACATGCCGTTTTGGCCGATGCTGTTCCTCGGCGCGATCATCGCCGGCATCTCCGGCGCGCTGCTCGGCGCGCCGACGCTCCGCCTCCGCGGCGACTATTTGGCCATCGTGACGCTGGGGTTCGGCGAGATCGTGCCGACCGTGTTCCTGAACCTTCCAAAATATACCGGCGGGACGAACGGCGTGGTCGGCATCGACAAGCCGACGGTGTTCGGCTACAGCTTCGGATTCAATCCGGTCCCGTACTATTACACGTTGATCGTGATCCTCGTCTTCTCGGTGATCGCCGTGCTGCGTCTGCGGGATTCGCGGCTGGGGCGCGCGTGGCTGGCCGTCCGCGAAGACGAGACCGCGGCCGCCTCGATGGGCATCAACCTCACGACGACGAAGCTTCTCGCGTTTTCGTTCGGCGCGTTCTTCTCGGGGTTCGGCGGCGCGCTCTATGTCGCCAAACTCGGGGTGGTGAGCCCGGAGCAGTTCAACTTCACCGTCTCCTTCACGATTCTGGCGATGGTGGTGCTGGGGGGGATGGGGAGCGTCTTCGGCGTGATCGCGGGCGCCGCGATCCTCTACGAGTTCCAGACTCTCTTTCTCAACGACCTCACGCAGTGGTCGCACGCCATCGGCACGGCGTGGGGAATACCGCTGCTCACCCGGCTCAATTTCGTCGACCTCAAGTTCCTGCTCTACGGGCTGGGGCTGATCTTGTTGATGCTGCTCCGACCCGAGGGGCTCTTCCCCGAGCGGCGGACGCGGGCGATCATCACGGAGCGGGTCGCGGCGGAGATCCCGCCCGAAGACGTCTCCGCCGCGGCCGGCGCCACCGGGGCCGCGGAGAGCCCGACGGAGGACGGCGCGTGAGCGAGCTTCTCCTCGACGCGCGCGGGGTGACGAAGACGTTCGGCGGCCTCGTCGCCGTCAACCACGTTGATTTCACCGTGCCCGCCGAGAGCGTCGTCAGCCTGATCGGGCCCAACGGGGCGGGGAAGACGACGTTCTTCAACGTGATCGCCGGGCTGTACCGTCCCACCGCCGGCACGATCACGTTCGCCGGGCACGAGATCACCGGCCGGCGGGCGCACGAGATCGCCCGCCTCGGGATCGCGAGGACGTTTCAGAGCATCCGGATCTTCGCCAACATGACCGCGCTCGAGAACGTGCTCATCGGCATGCATACTCATCTTACCGCGGATCCGCTCCGGATCGTGCTCGGGACCGGGGGAATCGTCCGTGAGGAAGAGGGCGCGCACCGGGATGCGCGCGAGCTGCTGGCGTTCGTCGGGCTGCGAGGACGCGAGGACGAGATGGCCAAGAACCTCGCCTACGGCGACCAGCGGCGGCTCGAGATCGCGCGGGCGCTCGCGCTGCGGCCGCGCCTCCTGCTGCTCGACGAGCCCGCGGCGGGCATGAATCCCGAGGAGGCCCGGCGCCTCATGGAGTTCATCCGCCGGCTCCGGCGGGAGCTGCGGCTCACCGTGCTGCTGATCGAGCACCAGATGCGCGTCGTGATGGGCGTCGCGGACCGCGTGACGGTGCTGGATCACGGAGAGAAGATCGCGGAGGGCACGCCGGACGAGATCCGCCGCGATCCCCGGGTCATCGAGGCCTACCTGGGCAAGGCGGCTTTGGGATAAGACGATGGCGAGCCTAGTCGTCGAGGAGATCCACGCGTTCTACGGCCACATCCACGCCTTGCACGGCGTCTCGATCACCGTGGAAACCGGCGAGATCGTCACGTTGATCGGTGCGAACGGCGCGGGCAAGAGCACCACGCTCAAGACGATCGCCGGATTTCTGCGGCCGCGCCCGGGGCGCATTCTCCTCGAAGATCGGCCGATCCAGGGCCTCCGGCCCCACGAGATCACCCGGCACGGGATCTGCCTCGTGCCGGAGGGCCGCCGGGTCTTCCCGCGCATGACCGTCCTCGAAAACTTGCAGATGGGGGCCTTTTCGCGCTCGAACGCGCGGGAGATCCGCGAAGACCTCGACCGCGTGTGCCAGCTCTTTCCGCGCCTGGCCGAGCGCCTGACGCAGACCGCAGGCACGCTGTCGGGCGGCGAGCAGCAGATGCTCGCGATCGGCCGCGGCATGATGGCCCGGCCGAAGATCCTGCTGCTCGACGAGCCCTCGATGGGCCTGGCGCCGGTGCTCGTCGAGTTGATCTTCAAGACGGTGCAGGAGATCAACGCCCAGGGGGTCACGATCCTTCTCGTGGAACAGAACGCGCTCATGGCGCTTTCGATCGCCAAACGCGGGTACGTTCTCGAGACGGGGCGGGTCGTCTTGACGGACCTGGCGGAGAGTCTTCGCCAGAACGATCTCGTTAGGAAGAGTTACCTCGGCGAACTGTAGCGGGGATCAGTTCGCCGGGGCGGACGTCGCCTCTCGCGCCAGCGGCAGCGCGACCGAAAACGTGCTGCCCGCGCCGGGCCGGCTCGTCACCATAATGCGGCCGCCGTGGGCGTCGACGATGTGCTTCGCGATCGCGAGTCCCAGCCCGCTGCCCCCGGCTTCCCGGCTCCGCGACCGCTCGACCCGGTAGAAGCGGTCGAAGATCCGCGGCAGGTCGTCGGGGGGGATGCCGCGTCCCGAGTCCGTCACGGATACCACCGCGTCGGCGCCGTCCTCGCGCAGCGTCACCTCGACGGCGCCGCCTTCCGGCGTAAATTTGATCGCGTTGTCGATCAGGTTGGTGAAGACCTGCAGGATGCGGTCCGCGTCGGCCGTCACGACCAGGGTGCCGGCGGCGGAGGCCCGCAGCGCGATGTGGTGCTGCGCGGCCTGCGGGCGGAGGCGGCTCGCCGCTTCCTCGACGAGGGCGTCCAGGCGGACCGGGCCGAGCTCCATCGGTTCGGCCCGCGACTCCAGGCGGGAGAGGGCCATCAGGTCGTCGACGAGCGTCATGAGGCGCGTCGCCTCGGCGTCGATGATCGTCAGGAACCGGCGGCAGGCCTGCTCGTCGGCCGCGGCGCCGGCGAGCAGCGTTTCCGTGAAGCCCTTGATCGACGTGAGGGGGGTGCGCAGCTCGTGCGAGACGTTCGCGGTGAGGTCGCGCCGGAGGCGCTCCGCGCGGCGGAACTCCGTGACGTCGCGCACGACGGCGACGGCGCCGGCGTTCCGTCCGCCGGCCGCGCGCAGCGGCGTCGCGTTCAGGTGGAAGAGGCGCTCGCGGGCGCCGCTGCCGAGCGTGAACTCTTCCGCCGCGTCCGTGCCTCGGCGCGCCGTGTGGTCGAGCGCCCGCCACACCGCGTGGTCCCCGAGGGCGTCGGCGGCGGGACGGCCCGCGTCGTCCGGGCGGAGGCCCAGCAGATCCCGCGCGGCGCCGTTCAGGAGGAGGAGCCGTCCCGCGCCGTCGGTGGCGACGACGGCGTCGCTCATCGAGCTGATGATCGCCTCGATCTTGGTGCGCTCCTCGGTGAGGGCGTCCAGCTTCTGGCTCAGCTGGTCGGCCATCCTGTTGAACGCCGCGGCGAGATTACCGATCTCGTCCCGGCTTGCCACGGTCGCCCGGCTGGCGAGGTCGCCCGCGGAGATACGCCCCGCGGTGAAGGCCAGTTCTTGGACCGGCGCCGACAGCGCCCGCGCGCGCCACGCGCCGAGGAGCCACGCGGCCGCGGCGCCGAGCAGCAGCGCCGTGCCGAGCGCGGTCCAGACGCGATTCAGCACGGCCTGGACCCACACGTGCGGGACGCTGATCTGCACGACCCCCGTGACGCGGCCGTTCGAGACAAGCGGCGCCGCCGCGAAGAGACGCGTCTCCCCCAGCACGGGATCGTAGCGGATGTCGACCGGGGAGGGGGCGCCGTGGAGCGCAGCCGTGACCTCCGGCGGAACCGGTCCCGCCTGCGCCCAGCGGCTGGTGGCCGGCGCCTGGCCGTCCGCGTCCTTCACGCCCACGTAGACTTCCGGGCGCCAGGCCAGCCGGTTGGCCGCCGCGTCCAACTGCGAGAGCGTGAGCCCGCCGGCCTGCGATCCCTCGAGCATGCGCGCGGCCATGCGCGCCTGGCTCAGCACGGCGCGTTCGTACATCTCCGTCTGCAGCTGGACCAGCGCCGGGACGAGATACGCGGCGGCGAGCGCGAGCGAGAACACCACCAGAAGCAGGTGGCTCGCGGTGAGTTTCCAGCGCAGGCTGCCGAGTTTCATCTCGTGTCCGGCGAGGGCCCTCCGGCCGCGTCCCGCTTCAGCTTATAACCGACCCCGCGCACGGTCACGATGAACGTCGGGGTGTTCGGGTCGTCCTCGATCTTCTCGCGCAGGCGGCTGATGTGCATGTCGACCGTGCGCGTGCTGCCGAAGTACTCGTACCCCCAGATGTGCTCGAGGAGAAAATCCCGCGTGAAGACCTGATTGGGATGGCCCATCAAGAGACGGAGGAGATCGAACTCCTTCGCCGTGAGCTCGATCGCGCGGTCGCCGAGGCGCACCTCGTGCGTGAGCGCGTTCAGGACGAGCCGTCCCGAGACGAGCGGTGTGTCGGCCCCCCGGACGTCGTCGCGCCCGGTCCGGCGCAGGATCGCGCGCACGCGCGCAACGAGCTCCCGGGGGCTGAACGGTTTGGTGACGTAGTCGTCCGCGCCCGACTCCAGGCCGAGCACGCGGTCGTGTTCGCTGTCCTTGGCCGTCAGCATCAGGATCGGCACCGGCGTCTGACGCCGCAGATGCCGGCAGACTTCGAGTCCGTCGACGTACGGCAGCATCAGATCGAGGATCACGAGATCGGGCGGGGCGGTACGCGCCTTCTCGATGGCGTCATGGCCGTCGTAGGCCACGTCGACCGCAAAGCCTTCCTGGGTCAGGTTGTACCGGACGAGCTCCACGATGTTGGGCTCGTCGTCCACGACGAGGATCCGCCCGCCGAGTTTTGCCCGGCCGGTGTTGTCCGTCTGCCAGTCCGATTTAACCGCCGCCATCGCCGTGCGCCTCCACCCCAGGGGTCGCTTTCCGGGGTTCGTGTCGCTTCTCCGTGCCTCCGGTCTTCCCTCCAACGGGCTCACCCGGGCTCCCGTTGACAGCATTGTCCTCGGGTCCGGTAGGGCGACCGTCACGATTCGGTCACAAATGCGTAACACGGGTCGGGAAGCGCAGGAGGGGCGATGCCGGACCGGACCGAAGTCACCGATCCTGCGCGGGCCGCGACGCCCGCGTTCCGACGTTGTGGCTGGAGGAGGACCGCCGCTGGATCCCTTTACCTTTCCCCCCGCTCCGGACCCGAAGGCCCCCGAATGGCCCGGGACGCCGATCGGCGCCAGCAATACCACCACGAAGACGAAAGGCCGCACGGCCGTCCACGACAAGACGATCGATCGCGCGGAGGGCCGCCGCGATGAGCTGGTGTCCTCCGCCGTCGAGCACATCGTCCGAGCGGCGGGCAAAGAGCCGCTCAGCCTCCAGGATGTGGTCATCCACGGCGTCCGCGTCCGCGCCGTCACCAACTCGAAGCACCTTGCGAACTTCTGGCTGACCAACTGGTACACTCCCGACGAGTGGCGGGCCCAGACGGGTCTGGAGCCGCCGGTCAAGCCGCAGGTGACCGTGTACGCGCTCGGCCGCGTCGCCGACCAGCAGGAAGCGGCCTACTACAGCCGCCGCACCAACACGGTTGTCTTCTTCAACACCTCGTACTACGGGCAGTTGAAGTCGTGGGTCCTCGGCGCCGTCGGCCGCGTGCTCGCGGAGGACTGGGGCATCCACAGCATCCACGGCGCGTGCGTCGAGAAGGGCGGCCGCGGCGTGCTGTACATCGCGCCGACCGGGACGGGGAAGTCGACGTCGTCCTATGGGCTGCAGGCCGTGTACCCCGACACGCGGTTTCACTCGGACGACTGGGTCTACGTCCGGTACGCGTACGCCACGCGCGGTGGGGACCGCCTGGCGCCGCTCGAGGTGGTGCCGGCCCAAGGCGCGGCGATCCGGGGCTACCGCGTCTTCCGGTGGATCGAGGAGCATCGGAACGCGGCCGCGCAGGTCCGCGGCCTCGACCTGCGCAACACGGAGCGCACGGTGTCGCTCACCGACCTCGACCACAGCCAGCCGCCTCAGGCCTACGCGTACACGAGCGAGAAGATCTTCTATCTGCGGACGAACCTCGTCGCCAATTTCCCGCTCTCGGCGCACGAGATGCTGCGGTCGCCGCTCGAGAACGTCCCCGAGGTGACGGCGGCCTTCCTGGACGGCCGCGCCGCGGAACTGGACGCGCTCGTCGACGACATCCTCGTCGTTACCGGAGGGGACGACCAGTACGCGCGGGAGGCCGCGGCGCACCTGGGCGCGATGCCGCGCGAGGACCTGCGGCGCCTCTTGGCCCGCATGATCGCCTTCGACAACGGCCGCGCGATGCTCGACATCACGCGCATCCTTCCGGCGTCGCGCGTCGTCACGAACCCGATGGAGCCGACGCCGCTGGCCAGCGTCATCTTATTGAAGCGGAATCCGAGCGACCGCACCGTGCTCGAGACCCTGTCGCTCGGCGCGTTCATGGGCCGCCTGCTGCTCGGGGAGACGCCCGACCGAAAGCGCGAGATTGCCTACAACGCCTACCGCGCCGTCGACGATGAGGCGGAGCAGGCTGTGATCGCCCGCATCGAGGCGGAGGCCGCCCGCGACGGGGGGACCGCGGAGGCGCTCTACGCGGCGTTCCTGCGTCAGCACGGGGTGCCGGAGACGCTGGCGGAGGAGTTCGAACTGTTCCGGGTGCTGCACGAGGCCGCGCGGTGCTACGACCTCAACACGATCCTGGCGCGTGATCCGAAGGTGACCGGGCTCAAGGAGGCGGTCGCCCGCACGATGGAGCTCATCGGCTACGCGATCGAGGCGCGCACCGGCGCGATTCATCTGACGCTGGACGGCTACCGAGACGTGGTCGCGGCCGCGCGCGCGTCCACCTGATCCGGCGCCGCCGGAGGCGGCCGCGATGACAAACCCACTCGCGTTCCTCGACGACGAACTCGCGGCGCTGCGGAGCCAGGGTCTCTACCGCTGGCCGCGGCGCCTCACCGGCGAGCAGGCGCCGGTCTGCGTCTACGACGGCCGGCGCGTGATCAATCTCTGCTCCAACAACTACCTCGGCCTGGCCAACGACCCGCGGCTCAAAGAGGCGGCCCGGCGGGCGATCGACGAGTACGGGGTGGGGTCGGGCGCCGTCCGCACGATCGCCGGCAACCTCGCGATCCACGAGCAGGTGGAGGCGCGGCTCGCGGCGTTCAAGCACACCGAGGCGGCGCTGCTGTACCAGTCGGGGTTCACCGCCAACGCGGGGACGGTGTCGGCGATCCTCGGCCGCGGCGACGTCGTCGTCAGCGACGAGCTCAACCATGCCAGCATCATCGACGGCTGCCGGCTCAGCGGGGCGGAGCGGAAGATCTTCCCGCACCGCGACGTCGGCTCGGCCCGGCGGCACCTCGCCGAGGCGCGCGCCGGAGCGGCCCGGCATGTGCTGCTCATCACCGATGGGGTCTTCAGCATGGACGGCGACGTCGCGCCGCTGCCGGACCTTGTCGAGGCCGCGGAAGAATTTGGGGCGATCATGATGGTGGACGATGCCCACGCAAGCGGCGTGATGGGCTCGGGCGGCCGGGGTACCGTGGACCACTTCGAGCTGCACGGCCGCGTGCACGTGCAGGTGGGCACGCTCAGCAAGGCCTGGGCGTGCCTGGGCGGCTACGTCGCCGGGAGCCGCGCCCTGATCGAGTTTCTGATGCAGCGCGCGCGGCCGCTGCTGTTCAGCA
Organism: bacterium; assembly: GCA_035308905.1. Classification (NCBI taxonomy): domain Bacteria; species bacterium. The sequence goes on from DATGFS010000035.1 coordinate 56,035, forward strand.
CGTCGCACCCGCCCTCGGTCGCCGCGACGGCGCTCGCGGCCCTCGACCGGATCGAGGCGGACCCCGGGTTGATCGACCGGCTCTGGGACAATACCCGGTTCCTCAAGGCGGGACTGGCGCGGCGCGGCTTCGACACCGGAACGAGCGAGACGCCGATCACGCCGATCATGATCGGGGATGAGGCGAAGGCGATGCGCTTCTCGGACCGCCTCTTCGAGGAGGGTGTGTTTGCCCTCGGCATCGCCTTTCCGACGGTGCCGCGGGGCAGGGCGCGCGTGCGGACGATCGTGACGGCCGGGCACACGAAGGAGCAGCTGTCCGAGGCGCTCGACGCCTGCGGGCGGGTGGGGCGCGAGATGGGGGTCACGGGATCGTAGCCGAGGAGGATCACACGACCGCGAGCGAGCCCGTTGGGCCGTTGCAGCTGCGGGTCGGCCAGACGGCGCGGCTGACGAAGACCGTTACGGACGTCGACCTGCGCCTCTACGCCGAGATCACAGGAGATTATAATCCCCTGCATTTTTCCGACGATTTCGCCGCGCGGACGCGGTTCGGCCGGCGGGTCGCGCAGGGCGGGATCGCGGCGGGCCTGTTGAACGCCTTGGTTGCGATGGAACTGCCCGGGCCGGGTACCGTGTTCATGAGCCAATCGCTCACGTACCGTCGTCCGGCATATGTCGGCGATACGCTGACCGCCACGGTGGAGATCCTCGCGCTCAAGGCGGACAAACCCGTCTGTCACCTTGCCTTCGCCGTCACCAACCAGAACGGCGAGACCGTCTTAGACGCGGAGGCGTGGACCTACACGCTGAGGCCCGACGCCGAACAAACGTGAGTACGCGTCCCGCGTCGTCTCAGAGGTCGCGCGCGCGCGCCGGTCAGGCCGGGCGGTTCTGCCGCTCTTCGAGGCGCAGGACCTTCCACGCGCCGTATGAGAGCGACCAGGTGAGCACGAACAGCGCGACGAGCAGGTAGCCAAGCCGGCCGAGGTCGAGGGCCGCGAGGCCGCCCCAGACCCCGGCGGTCAGGCCAAGGGCGCGGGCGATCGCCTGGGCGAGCTCGATGCCGCCGATGAGCAGCGCGGCGACCACGGAGAGCCCCGTCACCGTGAGGTTGTAATACACTTTCCGGATCGGCGTCGCGAACGCCCATCGGTATGCGGTCGTCATGAAGATGCCATCCGACGTGTCCATCAAGCTCATCCCCGCGCCGAACAGCAGCGGCAGGGCGAGCACGCCCCAGACGGGCAGCGCGCTCGCGGCGGCCCCGGCGGCGAGGGCGAGCAGCGCCACCTCGCTCGCGGTGTCGAACCCGAGGCCGAAGACCATCCCGAGCGGGTAGACGTGCCAGTCGCGGGTGATCAGGCGGAAGAGCGGGCTCGCCACGCGCATGACGAGCCCGCGGGAGAGCAGGAGGCCTTCCAGTTCCTCCGCGTCGTGATGGCCGCGGCGCATCCGCTGGAAGATCAGATAGATATCGAGCCAGATGAACAGGTTGAGCACGCCGATGAGCAGGAGGAAGCCGCCGGAGACGGTGATGCCGATGAGCCCGCCGACCGTCTGGAGGTACGGCAGCGACCGCTGCGTCCAGTGCGTCACGAGCACGGTGGCCGCCGCCATCAGGAACACGACGCTCGAATGCCCGATGGAGAAGTAGAAACCGACGCCGAGCGGGGAGCGCCGGTCCCGGACGAGCTTGCGGACGACGTTGTCGATCGCCGCGATGTGATCGGCGTCAAACGCATGGCGCAACCCGAGGGTGTAGGCGAGGAAGCCCATCCCGAGCAGCGCCGGGTGCGCGCGGGCCGCCGCGACCAGCGCCGCGGCCCCGCCGATGTGCAGCGCGAAGATAGCGCCCCCGTACCCGGCGCATCCGCGCCACTGTCCCGGCGTCACAGTTCTTTTCCTTTGGCGATCAACCGGCTGTTACCTGGGTCCGAGGTGCCGATCCATCCCTGGCAGGCGGGGGGCCGATGTTATACTCTAGGTTGCGATGCCTGGGTTTACGATGCTACTGACCCCGCAGGAGGCCAAAGAGCGGTTCGCGCGCGCGTACGCGCCGCGCCCCCGCGGGATGGAACACGTCCCGCTCGCGGAGGCGTACGGCCGCGTCCTGGCGCAGGAGGCGGTCGCGGGGGAGGATCTTCCCGCCTTCGACCGTTCCACCGTGGACGGGTTCGCCATACGGGCGGAGGACGCGTCGAAGGCGGCTCCGGACGCCCCGGCGGCGCTGCGGCTTGTAGGCGAGGTGCAGATGGGCGAGACGGCCCCGGTTGCGGTCGGGGCGGACGAGACGGTGCGTATTCCGACCGGCGGCATGCTGCCGCCCGGCGCGGACGCGGTCGTCATGCTCGAGGACGTGGACGAACGCGACGGCCGGATCTCGGTGCGGCGCTCTGCCCGGCCCGGGGATAACGTGATTCGCCGCGCCGAGGACGTGCGCCGCGGCGACGTGGCGCTGCGGCCCGGCACGCGCCTCCGGCCGCAGGACGTCGGCCTGCTGGCCGCCGTCGGCATCACCGCGGTGCCGGTGTTCCTCCGGCCGCGGGTGGCGATCATCGCGACCGGGGACGAGGTCGTGCCCGCGGACCGCACCCCGGAGGGCGGGCAGGTGCGGGACGTCAACACCTACACGCTCGCGGCGCTGGTGCGGCAGGAGGGCGGCGTGCCGCGCGTCGCCGGCATCGTCGAGGACGTGTACGACGTGCTGCTGCGGGCGCTGCGGGACGCGCGGGCGGACTCAGATCTGGTGCTCGTCAGCGGCGGCAGCTCCGTCGGTGAGCGGGACGCGGTCGCGCGCGCGATCGGCGAGCTCGGCCGGCCGGGCGTGATCGTGCACGGCGTGAGCATCAAGCCGGGCAAGCCCACGATCCTCGCGCTCGTCGACGGCACCCCGATCGTCGGGCTGCCGGGACACCCGGTGAGCGGGATGGTCATCTTCGATGTCTTCGTGCGCGACGTGCTGCGCGGCCTCGCCGGCCGGACCGACGTGCGGCCGTTCGGCCGCGTGGTCCGGGCGCGTCTCGCGCGGCCGATTCCGTCGGCCGGCGTGCGGGAAGATCACATCCGGGTGCACCTCGAGCAGCGGAACGGCGAAGTCCACGCGGTGCCGGTGCTCGGCAAGTCCGGCATCATCACCACGATGACGCGGGCCGACGGCGTCGTGGTAGTGCCGATCGGGCAGCGCATGCTCGACGCCGGGACCGACGTGGACGTGGAGCTCTTCGAGCCGTGACGGGACGGCGCGCCGCGCTGACGCACGTCGGCCGGCGGGGCGCGCGGATGGTCGACGTGGGCGCGAAGGCCGAGACCGTTCGCGAGGCGGTGGCGCGCGGCGAGGTCGTCATGCGCGCCTCGACCCTGCGGATGATCACGCGGGGCGCCGCGCGCAAGGGCGACGTACTGACCGTCGCGCAGATCGCCGGCATCGCGTCGGCGAAGCGGACGTGGGAGCTGATTCCGCTGTGCCATCCAATTCCGCTGACGGGCGTCGCGGTGACGCTCGAGCCCGACGCGGCGCGCGGCCGGGTGGTGATCGAGGCGCGGGTGCGGACGCGCGGACGCACGGGGGCGGAGATGGAGGCCCTCGTCGCCGTCGCGACGGCCGCCCTTACCGTGTACGACATGGTGAAGGCCGTTGAACGCGGCGTCCGCATCGAGGGAATCCGCCTCACGCGCAAGTCCGGCGGTAAGTCGGGCACCTACCGGTGGAACGGCCGGTGAGCGCGGAGCCGCGTCTGCGGGGCGTTCGCTGCGGCATCCTCACCGCGAGCGACTCGGTCAGCAAAGGCCACGGCAAGGACGACAGCGGCCGGTACCTCGCGGAGACCCTCGAGGCCGAGGGGGCCGAAGTCCTTGTCCGCCTCGTCGTGCCGGACGATCTGGAGACGATCACGCGGTCGCTCGCCGACATGGCGGACTCGTTGCACGTCGACCTGGTGCTGACCACGGGCGGGAGCGGCGTCGCCCCGCGTGACGTGACGCCCGAGGCCACGCTGCGGGTCGTGGAGCGCCAGATGCCGGGGATCCCGGAGGCGGCGCGGATCGCGACGGCCGCGCGGACGCCGCTCGCGATGCTGTCGCGGGCGGTCGCCGGAATCCGCGGCCGGACCCTGATCGTCAACATGCCCGGCAGCCCCAAGGCCGTGCGGGAATGGATGGACGTGATTCTGCCGGTGCTGCGGCACACGGTCGAGCTCTTACAAGAGAAGCGATTGGAGTGGGGCCGGGAACACCGGCCGTAGGCGTATGCCGCTGGTCAGCGCCGTCAACCTGACGAAGTCGTACGCGGGCGTCTCCGTGCTCGCCGGGGCGTCGTGCGCCCTCGAACCCGGCCAGAAGGTCGGGCTCGTCGGCCGCAACGGCGCAGGCAAGACGACGCTGCTGCGCCTCCTCGCCGGACTCGACACGCCGGACGACGGCCAGGTCGCGCTCGGGCCCGGGACCACCGTCGGCTATCTCCCGCAGATTCCCGCAGTCGAGGAGAGCCGCACGCTGTGGGGAGAGGCGGCATCCGCGTTCGACGCCGCGCGCGGCGCCGAACACCGGCTGCGGGAGGCCGAAGCGCGTCTGGCGCTGCCGGAGGTGCACGGCGACGAAGCGGTGCTCGCGGCCACGCTCGAGGATTACGGCCGGCTGCGCGATGTCTTCGAGCGGGCCGGCGGCTTCACGTACGAGGCCGACATCCGCCGCACGCTCGCCGGGCTGGGCTTTCAGGAGGAGCAGTGGCAGCGCCCGCTCGCGTCGATGAGCGGCGGCCAGCGCGCCCGGGCTGCGCTGGCGCGTCTCCTGCTGACCGCTCCGGATCTCTTGCTGCTCGATGAGCCGACCAACCACTTGGATCTCGACGCGCTCGAGTGGCTGCAGGCGTTTCTGCAGGGGTTCCGCGGCGCCGTGCTGGTCGTGAGTCACGACCGGTATCTGCTCAACGCGGTGACGACGCGCACGCTCGACCTCGATACCGGCCGGATCGAGGACTATCCCGGCGGCTACACCGCGTACGTCGCGGAGCGGGAGGCTCGCCGCGCGCGGCAGCAAGAGCTCTTCGAGCGGCAGCGGGAAGAGATCGCCACACTCGAGGAGTACATTCGCCGCAACCGCGCCGGGGGAAAGCAGAGAAGCCGGCAGGCCAAGTCCCGGGAGAAGCGCCTCGACAAAATTGTTCGGGTGGAGGCTCCGCGGAACGTCCGCGGGCCGGCGTTCCGGCTGGACGCGCCCCGCCGCGGCGTCGAAGTGGTGGTCCGGCTTCGCGACCTCGGCAAGCGCTACGGCGAGACCGTGGTCCTCTCGGGCGTCTCCCTGGAGGTCCGGCGCGGCGAGAAGATCGGCGTGATCGGCCCCAACGGCGCCGGCAAGACCACGCTCCTCCGCATCGTCGCCGGCCTCGAGCCGCCGAGCGCGGGG
>DATGFS010000036.1 GCA_035308905.1 bacterium
CCGGTGATGGGCGCGACGACGATCGGACGTTCCAGGAACCAGTCCCCGAAAAATCGACGCGAGAAGTACGCAAATCCGGCCAAGCACGCAAGAATAACAGCCGTTCCGATCGACATGATCGGTTCCCCCTTGGACACGGCACAGGCGCTTGCCCAGCGCGGCGGGTACAATACGCCTTCTTACCTGTGACTGTATCCGTACCGTCAGGGGACGGATATAGGACCGCCGTCCGATTTGCCGTCCGGCGGGTGCCGGATGGCACCCGGGCGGGCCGGTGCGTACTGTACAAGGGGAGAATGCCGGTCGGCGCTCGCGGAACATTCCGGAGGCGAAGCCGTGCTCGATACGCAGCGGTTGAACGAGATCGTGAAACTGGACCGCGATGACGTGTTCTCGCTCTCGCTGAACACGGACCCCAGTCTGGTCGAGCATCAGCGTCCGAAGCCCGCCTACCGGGTGTGGACGCACAACGCCGTCCAGCGGCTGGTCCGCCGGCTGGCGCCCGACGTGCGCCGGACCGCGGAACCCGCCGCGCAGCGGATCCTCGCGCATCTGGACGCCATGCCCCAGGAGGGCCGCGGGCTGGCGATTTTCGCCGGCCCGGACCTGTGGCAAGATTACACGCTGCCGTTTCCACTGCCCAACCACCTGACGTACGGAGCGCCGGACACGATCCCGCTGCTCTGGGCGATGCACGAGTACGCGCCGTACGCGGTCGTGCTCGCGTTCCACGACCACGCCCGCGTGCTGGTCGCGTATCTCGGACAGACCACCGCGATCGACGAGATCGATCTCGAGCTGGACACCGAAAAGTGGCGGTTCAAAACCGGCCGGATGGCGACGTCGACCCGTCGCAGCGGTGTCGGCGTCGGCCGCGGCATACAATCCAGCGCGTTCGAGGCACGCGTCCTCGCGCAGTACCACCGGTTTTGGCGCAACGTTGCCGTGGCGGCCGCGCGCACGCTCGCGGCGCGCGGGATTGACCGGGTTATTATCGGCGGAGATCAAGAGGCCGCCGGCGCGGTGTCCGCGGCGCTTCCCCGGCCGCTCCGGGAAACGGTGATCGGCACCGTGGCAATCCGTCCTCACGCTTCGCTCGCCGAGATTCAAGCCCGCACGCTCCCCCTCGCACTGGCGGATCGCCACGCCCGCGACCGCCGGCTCGTCCGATCGGTCGTCCAGGAACGGCGCGTGGGAGGCACGGCGATCGACGGAACAGCGGCAACCCTCGAAGCCCTCGCCGACGGCAACCTCCGCACCGTGGTCGCGAACCGGGACATGCGCGCCACGGCACGGGCGTGCGTGAGTTGCGGCGCCCTCGGCGTGAAACCGGGCCCGTGTGCCGCGTGTAGCGGAGACGTCCGGCGCCTCACGCTGCCGCAGGCGCTTCCGATGCTGACCCGGCAACATGGAGCGGCCCTGGAACTTGTGAGCGCGGACGCCGCTGCCCCGCTCGCCGACGGCATCGGCGGCCTGCTGCGCCATCCGTCCGCCGGCTCGGTGAATCTCCGACGCGGAGCGTAAGCTCTAGCGGTGGCCTGCCGCCAGCGGGACTTCGGGCTGAAATGTGGGGAAGAAGCTCGCGCCCGGCGGCCCCGTGATGCGAACGACCTCTGATCCGTCCGGCTTCATGATGCAGATCTGGTCCTGGCCGTCGCGGTCGGACGTGAAGGCGATCCACCGGCCGTCAGAACTGAAGGCGGGACCGAAGCTGATCCGCGGCCCTTTCGTCAACTGGGTGCGGTGACTGCCGTCCGCGGCGGCAACATAGATTTGCTCATCCCCTCGACCGCCCGCAGAGAAGGCGATGCGGCGGCCGTCGGGACTGAACGTCGGCCCGTGGCGCCCACCCAGCGGCCCGGCAAGTACCCTCTCCCGGGTCCCATCGGCGCGGATCGTCGCGAGCACGCTGCCGCCGTCCCGGACCGACACGAAGACAATTGTCCGCCCGTCCGGGCTATAGGCCGGCGAAAACGCGTGGGTCCGCGACATCATAAGCGGCGTCACACCCGCCCCATCCCGGTTCATGACGTAGATCTGCCAGATCCCGGAGCGGTTGGAGTCGAACGCGATGCGGCGGCCGTCGGGGCTGAACGCCGGCTCCGCGCTGTTTCCCGGAGGGCTCGTCAGAGGCACGGTGCCGGTGCCGTCGGCGTTCATCAGGTAGACCTGCCAGGTGCCGTCCCGCAGCGCCGGAAACGCAATCTGCCGGCCGTCGGGGCTGAACGCGGGCGCCGCGTTCGATCCCGTCCTGGTGAGACGGACAACGCCGGTTCCGTCGCCGTTCATCACGTAGATCTGCGTGGATCCGTCTCGGTTCGACGTAAACGCAAGGCGGCCCCCGAGCGGAGGCGCGATCGCAGCGCCGCCGATGGCGAGGACGGCGACGATTGCGCCGGCAAGCGTCTGAGAGAACGTGAACAATCTCACATAATCAACCGATGGTCGATGTGATTCCGATGGTGAAGCGGCTGCGGAACCTGCGACGCGTGCTGTTCACGCACGACCGTGCGCCGAACCCAGCCTATGCGGCCTTGTGTCTTGTCGGCGGGCCTGTTCGCCGGGCAAGGAGAACCTCGTCGAGTTCGCGCGCGCTCCTTATATCCTCCGTCACGTCCACACGCCGGAACAACGCCACCCCGATCGCAACGACCACCAGCACGCCCCAGATGACGAGAAAGGTCCACAACAGCGTGGACCCGAGCTGCCGCCAAAACGTGTCGCCGTACAGCTGAATCTGCTCGCCGAACCCCGCCTGACCCAGCCACGAGTCCAACATGATCCGGCACCCCCGGCGCCGTCTCGAGTTGTCACCCCAATCGTAGGCCGGCGGCCGGCGCCAGTCCTATCGGGCCGGCATCTTATTCCCCATCGGGCGACGCTCCGGTTGCCCGAATCGGGCCACCAGATCGTTGGCCCAAACCAAAAACCGCCCTCCGGCCAGCGGGTCGAGGCGTGTCATCTGCCCTCTCGTACGCGCCGGGTCGGCCCACCACCGCTCCACGGAATCGCCCAATTCGAGCGTATACAGCACGCGTGTCCCGGAGCCGGCCACGGCCGACGTCACGGTCGATATGTTGCGGACGTTCGCCGCGAGGTCAAAGCGGTCCGCGTACGACTCCAGCCAGAACCCCGCCCACGCCTGCGGGTACGACTGGTACACGAGCACGTCCAGCCCCGCGCGGGCCAGCTCCCCGTAGTCGATGCCGTGGCCGCGCGACTCGGCCGCGGACATCCCCATCTGATCGTAGGCCAAAAGCACGCCCCCGCCCGCGTGGACGGCGCCGGCGACCGTCCGGTAGAACGCCGTCCACTCCGGAATCGTGCCGGCGAGATCGTCGTAGAGATCGGGGTCCCAAATGCTGCTGAAACCGCAGAAGCCGTCGCCCAGCATCAACCCGTCGAAGCCGAAAGCCTCCCGCACGCGCTCGTACTGCCTCGCGATGTACTCGGCGTAGGTGATGCCTTCGCGCCGGAGCCGGACGAACGGATAGAGCTGGCTGCCGAACGGCATGTGCCGTAGCTCAGGGTGCGCGCGAACCCAGGCCGGCCGGTGGTGGAATCGCCAGCCCCCGTAGTTCCAGAAGCCGATCGCGACCTTGATCCCCTGCGCGTGCAGCCCCGCGACCACGGCTCGCACGTCCTCGTGCGTCGTCCAACTGCGCAGCGGACCGTGGCGGTCGAGACCCGCGGGGCGGCGCGGGTCGTACCCGCTGAAGGACAACACGAATTGCGGGTCGCGGTCTTCCATGATGACAAGACCCTCGAGACCCTCCAGGCGGGGCAGCGGCCGCGGGAACGCCCCGAGATCCACGCACGCCCACGTCCGGCCGTCCGCGACGTCGCGCAGTGAAAGACTGGACGGCCGGTGGCTCCGCAGCGCACGGCGAAACAACGCCCGGATCAGGTGGTAAGGCGGACGGACGACCCGCACGATACCTGCTGGTACCGTGCAGCGCCGGCGACCTCCTCCGGAAGACGCCCGGCGGGCCGAACCGGCCGCGGCGGCGCCGGCGAGGCCGGCCCACCCGGCCCTTCCTTACGTCGCGGCGAGCTACGGCTGGACCGCGAAGATCCCCACCTTCGGCTGCACGAGCCGGGCGAAGTCCTCGTATGTCATCGTCACGACGAGGTCGTGCGTGCCCCCGTTGAAGATGATCACGGGATCGCGCGTCAAGCCGCGATCCACCAGGACCGGGAGATGATAGAGGTTGCCGAACGGCGGCATCGCGCCCGCTTCGCAATCCGGGAACGCGCGCAAAAACTCGCTCTCCGTCGCCAGCCGCGCGTGCTTCGCACCCACGGCGCGCCGCACCCACGGCACGTTGACCCGCGAGGTGGCGGGGACGACCACCATCAGCAGATGGTCGTCGGCGGTGACGAGCACCACCTTGGCCACCAGATTCCCGGGCACGTGCTCTTCCTGCGCGAGCTCCTGCGCCGTGTACCGTGGGGCGTGGCGGGCGACCTGATACGCCACCCCCGCCATGTCGAGGTACTCCCTCAGGCGGTGCAGGCAGGGCGCACCGAGCGTGGCGAGACCTCTCGACTCGATCTCGGTCATGCGGCTCACCTCCTCGAAGTTCCCGGGGGACAGTCCCCCCTTACACGATAGCCCCGCCTCCTCGCGGGGCCCATCCGTTGCGCAGCCGATTCAGGATCAGGCGCGCGTCTCATGGCGCCGCGGCCGCGCCGGCGGTACCCTAAAGACGAACGGGATGACACAGTGGGGACCGGGGTGATGGGCATGCTCGTGCGCGATCGGATGACGAGTCCGGCGATTACGACGCGACCCGACACGGAGACCAGCGCGGCGCTCAAGACTATGTACGTCCACAAGGTCCGGCGGCTGCCGGTCGTCGATGAACGGGGTACCTTGATCGGCATCGTGACCCAACGGACGCTCTACGAGCGCGGCAAGGCGTCGACTCCGGTGGCGGGCCTGATGACCGCGTCCCCGTACACGACGGCGCCTGAATCACCGATCGTGGAGGCGGCCGCCAAGATGCGCGCCCTCGGATTCGGCGCGCTGCCGGTACTCGATCACGGCCGGCTCGTCGGCATCATCACCGAAAGCGATATCTTCGACGCGTTTCTCGAACTGCTCGGCGCGGGGCGCACCGGAACGCATCTGGTCGTACCGATCGCCAACGTGGCGACCGGCGTGCGGTCCGTGCTCGACGCGCTGACCCGCGCGAAGGCGCCGCTCAGCGGCCTGGCGACATACGTCGACCGGCACGGCCCGGCGGCGGTGCTGACCGCGGACGAGCAGGACCCGCGGGATCTCGTGCGCGCGCTGCGTGAGGCGGGCTTCGAGCCGTCGGAGATCAGCGTGCAGAAGACCGCCGGCGTCTAGGCGGTCGGCCGGCAGCCTTACTCTTTGCGGATCAGCAGCACCGGCGCGGGCGTCGTGCGCACCACGCCTTCCGCGGCGCTGCCGAGCAGCAGGTGGTCGAACCCGTGCCGCCCGTGGGTGCCCATGACGATGAGGTCGGCGGACCACGCCTTCGCCTGGTTCACGATCACGTCGGGGATGCGTCCGCCCTCGTCGATGAGCTCGGTCGCCGCGGTAATTCCCGCCGCGCGCGCCTGCTCGGCGGCGCGGGCGACGAACGCCTGCCCTTCCCTGCGCCAGCGCTCCGCGATCTCTTCCACGTACATCCCCTCGTACAGAAGATAGAGCGCCTGGGTGTCGAGCACGTGCAGAATCTTCACCTCCGCACCCTGCTCCTTGGCCAGTTGGAGGCCGTGGGCGAGCGCGGCGTCGCTTGAGGCGCTGCCGTCGATCGGCATCAGGATGCGGTGATACATGGCCCTGGTTCCTCCCCCTGATGGGCGTCGGCCCGTCGGGATATGATCCGAGCAGGAATTACGCTGCCTGCCTGATGGCACCTGTTCCCCGCCGCGTCTACGATGAACGGGGCCGCGGTCACGGCCCGGGAGGACGCCACGTGCAGCAGGCGGTCTTGACGCTGACGAACGCCGTGGGACTCCATGCCCGCCCGGCGGCGAAATTCGTGCAGACCGCCGTCCGGTTCGCCTCCGCGATCACGGTCCGCAACGCCACGCGGAACGGGCCACCGGCGGATGCCAAAGGCATCCTCGGCGTGCTGGGCCTCGGCGCCGAGCATGGACACCTGATCGAAGTCTCGGCCGCCGGGCCGGACGAGGCGGAGAGCCTCGCGGCCCTGCGCAGGCTCGTCGAGTCGGATTTCGGAGAAGATTCGTGACAGCCTCCCGGCTGACGGGGCTGCCCGCCTCGCCCGGCATCGTCACCGGCCCGGCCTGGCGGTACGAGCGCCGGCGCCTCGAGATCACGCGGCGCACCGGGGACGGGACCGGTGCCGAACAGCGGCGCCTCGACGCCGCCCTGTCGGCCGCGGCGGCGGATCTGGATGCGGTGGTCGAAGAACAGCGGACGCGCTTGACCCCCGAAGTGGCCGCGATCTTCGAGGCGCAGCGCCTGATGCTGGCGGATCCGGACCTCCTGGCGCGCAGCCGCCGGGAGATCGCCGGAGGCGCGTCGGCGGAGGCCGCGTGGCGGGCAGGAATCGAACACGCCGCGGCCGCGCTGGAAGCCCTGCCGGGCGCGGTGTTTCGCGCGCGCGCCGGCGACGTCCGCGACGTCGGCGACCGGGTGCTGCGGCTGCTCCTCGGAATCGCCGAGCCCGCGCCGGCGCCCGGCGGGCCGGCGGTCATCGTCGCGGAGGATCTTACGCCGTCGGACACGGTCGGCCTCGCGGCGGGCCGGTTGCTGGCGCTGTGCACGTCGGGCGGCGGTCCGACCTCGCACGTCGCGATCCTGGCGCGGCGGCTCGGCGTGCCGGCCGTGGTCGGCCTCGGCGCCGCTCTTGCCGCGGTCGAGACCGGCGCGACGCTGCTCGTCGATGGGGACCGGGGCGTGGTCGTCGTGACGCCCGATCCGGCCGAGATCGCCGCCGCGGACACCGAGCGGGCCGCCCGCGCGGCCGCCCGCGCCCGTGCGGACGAGCGGGCCGCCGAGCCGGCCGTCACACGCGACGGCGCGCGCATCGAAGTCGCCGCCAACGTAGGAAGCGTCGCCGACGCGGAGGCGGCGGCCCGGGCCGCCGCCGACGGCGCCGGCCTGGTGCGCACGGAGTTTCTCTATCTCGACCGCGAGACCGCGCCCGACGAGGACGAGCAGGTGGCGGCGTATCGCGCCATCCTCGACGCGCTGCCCGGCAAACCGGTGGTGGTGCGAACCCTCGACGTCGGGGGCGACAAGCCCCTGCCTTACGTGCCGCTGCCGTCCGAAGCCAATCCGTTCCTCGGGCTGCGCGGCGCGCGCGTCGCGCAGCGCCACCCCGACCTTCTGCGCCGACAGCTGCGCGCGATCTTACGCGCGGGCGCCGGCCGGGCGATCCGGATCATGTTCCCGATGGTCGGCGCAGTCGAGGAGATGCGGGCGCTGCGCGGGGTTGTGGACGACGTGCGCCGCGGTCTCGCGCGGGACGATCGTCAGGACCGCACCGATCTCCAGATCGGCATGATGGTGGAGGTGCCGTCCGCGGCGCTTCTGGCCGACCGCTTCGCGCCGTGGGTCGATTTCTTCAGTCTCGGCACCAACGATCTCGCGCAGTACACGATGGCCGCGGACCGCACGAACGCCGCGGTCGCCGCCCTCGCCGACGGACTCGAGCCGGCGGTCCTGCGCCTGATCCAGATGACGGCGGAAGCCGGCGCCGCCGCCGGCAAGTGGGTCGGCGTCTGCGGCGAGCTGGCGGGGGACACCGCGGCAGTCCCGGTCCTGATCGGCCTGGGCGTCGTCGAGCTGAGCATGAATCCCCCGGCGATCGCCGCGGTGAAGGCCGAGATCCGCCGGTGGACCATCGCGGACGCGCGGGACGTCGCCCGGCGGGCACTCGCGCTCGACAGCGCGCGCGCCGTTCGCGCGCTGCTCGCGGACGCGGGCGCGCGGTCCGGCCGCTAGGTCCGGCGCTCAGCCGGAGCGGGTATCGGGCCGGGAGCGGACACCCAATCGTCCGGGCGCCCGATGTGTCGGCGCGGCTCCATCCGGCATAGTGGGAGCATGCCGCGGCCGATGGTCACGATTGACGGAAACGAAGCGGTCGCCTCGGTCGCCTACCGGGTCAACCAGCTCGTCGCGATCTACCCGATCACCCCGGCGTCGCCGATGGGCGAGCTCGCCGATGAGTGGTCGGCGCAGAGCCGGCCCAACATCTGGGGGACCGTGCCGCAGGTAATCGAGATGCAGTCGGAGGGCGGCGCGGCCGGCACGGTCCACGGGGGGCTGCAGGCCGGGGCCCTCACGACGACGTTCACGGCGTCTCAGGGCCTGCTGTTGATGCTCCCCAACATGTACAGGATCGCCGGCGAGCTCACCGCGTTCACGATGCACGTCGCCGCGCGGACCGTGGCCACGCACGCCCTGTCCATCTTCGGCGATCACTCGGACGTCATGGCCTGCCGCCAAGCCGGCTTCGCCATGCTGTGCTCCGGATCGGTGCAGGAAGCCCACGACCTCGCCTGCGTCGCGCACGCGGCGACGCTGCGCTCGCGCGTGCCGTTCCTGCATTTCTGCGACGGGTTTCGCACGTCGCACGAGATCGCCAAGATCGAGCTGCTCACCGACGACGATCTCCGCGCGATGCTGCCCGAGGAGCTCCTCCGCGCGCACCGCGCCCGGGCGCTCACGCCCGACCGGCCCGTGCTGCGCGGGACCGCCCAGAACCCCGACACGTTCTTCCAGGCGCGCGAAGCGGCCAACCCGTTCTACCGCGACTGCCCGGGCCACGTGCAGGACGCGATGGACCGGATCGCCGCGCTGACGGGACGGTCGTATCACCTGTTCGACTACGCGGGACATCCCGAGGCCGAGCGCGTGATCGTGGTGATGGGGTCGGCGGCCGAGACGGTCCACGAGACGGTCGACTGGCTGGCGGCGTCCGGGGAGAAGGTCGGTGTCGTCAAGGTACGGCTGTTCCGGCCGTTTTCGGCGAGCGACTTCGTCGCCGCCCTCCCCCGTACGGTCCGCGCCGTCGCGGTGCTCGATCGAACCAAGGAGCCCGGCGCGCTCGGCGAACCGCTCTACCTCGACGTGCTCGCCGCGCTCAACGAGGTCCCCCTCGCCGCCCACCCCACGGTCGTCGGCGGGCGGTACGGCCTCGCCTCCAAGGAGTTCACGCCGGCGATGGTCGCCGCGGTGTACAGGGAGCTCGCCGCGCCGGCCCCGCGCCGCCACTTCACGATCGGCATCACGGACGACGTGACGGGCCTGTCGCTGCCGTTCGACCCGGACGCGGACATCGAGCCCGGCGACGTGACCCGCGCGGTCTTCTTCGGGCTCGGCGCCGACGGCACCGTCGGAGCGAACAAGAACTCCATCAAGATCATCGGTGAGGAGACGCCTCACTACGCGCAGGGCTACTTCGTCTACGACTCCAAGAAGTCGGGGGCCGTGACCGTCTCGCACCTGCGCTTCGGACCCCGGCCGATCCGGTCCGCGTACCTCATCCGCCGGGCGAACTTCGTGGCGTGCCACCAGTTCGCGTTTCTCGATCGCTACGACGTGCTGCGGTACGCCGCGCCGGGGGCCGTCGTGCTGCTCAACGCGCCGTACGGACCCGACGAGATCTGGAGCCGGCTGCCGCGCGAAGTGCAGGCCGAGGTGGTGGACCGGCGCCTTCGGCTGTACGCCATCGACGCGCTCGACGTGGCGCGCCGGGCCGGCATGGGCGGCCGCATCAACACCGTCATGCAGACCTGCTTCTTCGCTATTTCCGGCGTGCTGCCGCCGGACGAAGCGATCGCCAGGATCAAGACGGCGATCCAGGAGACCTACGGGCGCCTCGGCGACGAGATCGTCCGGCGAAACTGGGAGGCCGTGGACGACACGCTCGCCCATCTGTACGAGGTGCGCGTGCCGCAGGGTGCTTCGGCGGGCCGGGCGCGGCCGGAGACGGTGCCGCCGGATGCGCCCGAGTTCGTCAGACGCGTCACGGCGGCGATGCTGAGTCAGAACGGCGACCTGCTGCCGGTCAGCGCCTTCCCGCCGGACGGCGCCTGGCCGGTCGGAACGGCGAAGTGGGAAAAGCGCAACCTCGCGCAGGACATTCCGGTCTGGGATCCCGCGATCTGCATCCAGTGCAACAAGTGCGTGTTCGTCTGCCCGCACGCGGTCATCCGCGCCGCGGTCTACGAGCCGCGGCACCTCGACGGGGCGCCCGCGTCGTTCAAGGCCACCGGCTATCGCGGGCTCGACTTCAAGAATCACCAATACACCCTCCAGGTCGCCCCGGAGGACTGCACCGGCTGCGGCCTCTGCGCCGCGGTGTGCCCGGTCAAGGACAAGGCCAACCCCAAGCACCGGGCTCTCGACATGGCGCCGCAGGCGCCGCTGCGCGAGACGGAGCGCGAGAACTGGGCGTTCTTCCTCACCCTGCCGGCGCCCGATCCCCGGCGCCTCAAGCACGACGTCAAGGAATCGCAGTTCCGCACGCCGCTCTTTGAGTTTTCCGGGGCGTGCGCAGGCTGCGGCGAGACGCCCTACATCCGGCTGCTGACCCAGCTCGTCGGCGACCGCGTGCTCATCGCGAACGCGACCGGATGCTCGTCGATCTACGGCGCCAACCTGCCGACCACACCCTATACCGTCAACCGCGACGGCCGCGGGCCGGCGTGGTCCAACTCCCTGTTCGAAGACGACGCGGAGTTCGGCCTGGGGTTCCGCCTCGCGGTGGACCAGTTCGTCCGGGAGGCCCGCGGTCTGGTGGAGCGCCTCGCCCCGCGGCTGGGGTCCGACCTCGCCGCGGAGCTGCTCGCGGCGGACCAGCCGGACGACGCCGGCGTCGCGGCGCAGCGCGCGCGGGTCACGCGGGTGCGCGAGCGTCTGGCAGATCTCGACACGCCCGAGGCGCACCGGCTCCTCGACCTCGCCGACTATCTCGTGCGCAAGAGCGTCTGGGTCGTGGGCGGAGACGGCTGGGCGTACGACATCGGCTACGGCGGCCTCGACCACGTGCTGGCGACGGGCCGCGACGTCAACGTCCTCGTGCTCGACACGGAAGTGTACTCGAACACCGGGGGACAGCAGTCCAAAGCCACGCCCCGCGGGGCCGCGGCCAAGTTCGCCTCCGCCGGCAAGGCTACGGCGAAGAAGGACCTCGCGCTCCTCGCCATGACCTACGGCAACGTCTACGTCGCCTCCGTCGCCTTCGGCGCCAAGGACACCCAGACGGTCCGGGCGCTCGTCGAGGCGGACACCTACCCCGGGCCGTCGCTCGTCATCGCCTACTCGCCGTGCATCGCGCACGGCTACGACCTCGTGCACGGCCTGGAACAGCAGAAGCTCGCGGTCGAGTCCGGGTACTGGCCGCTGTTCCGCTACGATCCGCGCCGGATCGCCGCGGGGCTCAACCCGCTGGTCCTCGACTCGCCGCCGCCGAAGATCGACCTGCCACGCTTTCTCTACAACGAGGCGCGCTTCCGCATGGTGGACGGCATGAACCGCGGGCGGGCGCGGGAGCTGCTGGCCCTGGCGACACAAGACGTGCAGCGGCGCTACCGGCTGTACGAACAGCTCGCGGGACTCCACGTCCGGCCGGCGGACGGGGCGTCATCGGTCGGGGCGTCGGCCACCCCAGCCGGCGAGAAGCCGGAGGCGGCATCCGCCGCCGGCGCCGCCGACGACTAAGGAGCGGGCGATGGACCTTTCTACGACGTACCTCGGAATGCCGCTGCCGCATCCGCTGATGCCCGGCGCGTCGCCGATGGCCGACGACCTCGACACGGTGAAGCGGCTCGAGGAGGCAGGGGCCGCCGCCATCGTCATGCACTCGCTGTTCGAGGAGCAGATCGTGGAGGAGCAGGTCGCGGCCCTCCACTTCGACGTCCACGCGGAGTCCTCGGCCGAGGCCCGCTCCTACTTCCCCCGGCCGCACGACTACGCGCTCGGCCCCGGCCAGTACCTCGAGCAGATTGCCCGCATCAAGGCGGCGGTCCGCCTGCCCGTGATCGCGTCCCTCAACGGCACCACCACGGGCGGCTGGATCGAGTATGCCCGCCGGATCGAGGAGGCCGGGGCGGACGCGCTGGAGCTCAACGTCTATCACGTTTCGGCGGACCCGAACGAGACCGCGGCGGTGGTCGAGGGCCGTCTCGTCGATATTCTTCGCGCCGTGAAGCGGTCCGTCGCCATTCCGGTGGCCGTCAAGCTGTCGCCGTTTTACTCGGCGCTGGCGCACCTCGCCGGCGCGCTCGACGCGGCGGGCGCCGACGGGTTCGTGCTCTTCAACCGGTTCTACCAGCCCGATATCGACGCCGCCGCGCTGGAGATCGTGCCGACGATCGAGCTGTCGACGAGCGCGGAGCTGCGCCAGCGGCTGACGTGGCTGCCGGTGCTCTCGCACCAGGTACGGGCGTCGCTCGCGGTCAGCGGCGGCGTGCACACGGCGCTCGACGCGATCAAGGCGGTGATGGCCGGCGCGCACGCGGTGCAGATGGTCTCGGCGCTGCTGCTGCGTGGGCCGCGGTACCTGCGCACCGTCCGCCAGCAGATGGAAGTCTGGATGGAATCCCACGAGTACATCTCGCTGCGCCAGATGCAGGGCAGCATGAATCTGGCGCGCTGCCCCGACCCCGCCGCGTTCGAGCGCGGCCAGTACATCCGGCTTCTGCAGGGCTGGGCGCCCGCGGGACGGTTCGGCGCGAGACCTCGCTAGCGGCGCGCCTGACCCGTCGCCGTGCCGGCCTCTTCCATCGCCGGCGTATACCGCCCCTCGCGGGCGGCCGAGACGAGCCGCGCGCGATGGAGGAACGCCTGCTGCGCCGCCTGGACCGCGGCCGGGGACCCCCGCCACGCGTCCATCGCGGGCTGCTGCAGCGCGCGCGCGAACGAGAAGCTCAACGCCCACGGACGGGGCCCCGGCACCGCGTTCATCGCGTTCAGGTGCTGCGTCGCGCGCTCCGGAGTCTGACCGCCCGAAAGGAACATCACGCCGGGCACCGCCGCCGGCACCGTGCGGCGCAGGCAGCGCACCGTCGCCTCCGCGACCTCCTCGACACCCGCCTGCCGCGGGCACTTCGCTCCCGAGACCACCATGTTGGGCTTCAGCAGCACCGCCTCGAGCACGACGCGCTGGTCCCGCAGCGACCGGAACAGCCCGTCGAGCGCCGCTTCGGTCGCGTCGAAGCACTGCTCGATCGTGTGGCTGCCGTCCATCAGCACCTCCGGCTCGACGATCGGGACGATGTCGGCCTCCTGGCACAACGCCGCGTACCGCGCGAGCGCATGCGCGTTTGCATCCAGGCAGTACCGGCTCGGCCGCCCCTCCCCGATCTGGATCACGGCCCGCCACTTCGCAAACCGCGCGCCGAGCCCGCGGTAGTCCGCCAGGCGGTCGCGGAGTCCGTCGAGGCCTTCCGTAACGAGCTCTTCGGCGGCGCCGGCGAGCGGCTTCGCTCCGGCGTCGACCTTGATGCCGGGGACGATCCCGGCTCGGACGAGAAGCTCCGGAAACGGCGTGCCGTCGTCCGACCGCTGACGGACCGTCTCGTCGTAGAGGATCACGCCGCTCAGGATCTCGGCGATACCGGGCGTGGTGAAGAGCAGCTGCCGGTACCGCCGGCGGTTCTCCGGCGTATTCTCCACACCGATCGCGCCGAAGCGCTTCCCGATCGTACCGTGACTCTCGTCCGCGGCCAGGATGCCCTTGCCGCGCGCCGTGAGCGCCCGCGTCGTCTCCACCATCGCGTCCAGGTTCATCTGCCGTCACCGCCTTGATCGTCGTCCCGGCGGCCGGCGCTCGCCGGCCTCGGGTCTTCGCAGTTTCCGGTCACCCGCGCTCAGCCCACACGGGCCGCCGCCCGGGGCAGCCCCTCAGCCACCGGGCGGAACCGCCGCACGAACTCGTCCTCGGCAAGACGCCCCGCCGCCGCCAGCGTCCGGATCCTCGCGAGATCGGCGAAGTCCTCCGGGCGCAGCCGGATCATGTAGGACAGGTGCACGCCATACATTTCCGATTCCACGTCGACGCGGCGCACCCGGATGCGGCCGGTCGCCGGATCCATGATCTCGGCAAACGGGATGGGCACCAGCCGATCACCCTGCACCGTGACCATCGCACCGCTGCCGCCCTGCAGGAGGAAGCGGATCGCCGAGTACCCGAGGCCGCGGCAGTACTGGATGTCAAAGCCGTCCGGCGGCGCGCAGCGCAGTTCGTACCCGAGATCCAACGGTTGGATCTGTACGCGAAGCCCGCGCGACGCGAGGCTCTCGGCAACGCGGGCCCTGAGCAGGCGTCCGAGGTCCAGTTCGGCGAGGCGCAGGTTTCCGTAGCTGTCGCGCTCCACCGGACCGAGCGTCGCGGGATCCAGATTTTCCAGGAGTCCTTCGGCCAAGAGCGCAACGCCGTGCTCGCGGCCGTCGGCCAGGCGCTTGATGATCGCGCCCTCGAGGATGTCGGCGACGCGATCGAGCGGCAGGTGCGACGCGGGAAACTCTTCCGCACGGAACTCCTCCGGAATGATCGCGAGCGTAGCCCCCGCGGCTCCCGCCACGCCGAGCGCGAGATGCCCGGCATGCCGGCCCATCACCGTGACGAAGAACCACCGCCCGCCCGTCGCCGCGTCCTGCATGAGATTGTGCACCAGGTCCTTTCCGACGTTCACCGCGGTGGTGAACCCGAACGTCGGAATACCGGGCGGCAGCGGCAGGTCGTTGTCGATCGTCTTCGGCACGTGCACCGTGGCCAGCCGGCCCTTCATCGCCGCCGCCACCTGGGAGGCGCCGAAGGCGGTGTCGTCGCCGCCGATCGTGACGAGGTACGAGATCTCGAGGCGGCTCAGCGATTCGGTGACGCGCCGCAGGTCGTCCGGCGTCTTCGCCGGGTTCACCCGCGAGGTGCCGAGGATCGAGCCGCCCTCGAAATGGATGCGCGAGACGTCGTTGATGTCGAGGGCGCGTGCGCGGCTCAGATCGCCCGCCACGAGCGCCTGGAACCCGGTCTGCACGCCGACGACGCGCAGTCCGTGATTGCGCGCCTCGATCGTGGCCGCGGCGATCACCGCGTTGATGCCCGGCGACGGACCGCCGCCGACGACGATGGCCAATGTCTTCATGACCGCCTCCAAACCCCCGCACCCCGATTCTCCATCACGGCGCGGCGCCGCTCAAGCGGCGGCCGCCTGCGCCCCTGTCCCTCCTCCCAGCATAGGCGGCCGCGTCGGGGAGGCACATCGGGCGGCGGCGAAAAGGTGCATCGGGCGGGCACCCGATGACATGACGACGACGGCGCCGGACGGCGCATGACGGCGATATCCAACGAGCCCGGGACCGGCATCCCGTCGCGCCGCCTCCTCCTGTTCAACAACGTGCTGTCGGCGATCACCAACGGCGCGTGGTACGTCGTCGGTCCGTTCATTCCGCTCTACCTCGGGACCCTCGGCGCGTCCGCCGCGGTCGTCGGGCTGGTCATCGGCGCGGGCGGCATCGTGCCCCTGCTGATCGCGGTGCCGTCGGGCGCCATCGTCGACGCGTACGGCCCGGCGGTGGTGGCCGCGGGGTCGGTGACAGCCTACGTGATCGCCGGCGCAGCGCTCGCCGTCTTCCACAGCATCTGGGCCGTTACGCTCGCCTACACGCTGCTCGGCGCCGCCAACATCGGCTTCGCCGTCTCGGCGCAGGGCGTGGTCGCGTCGGTCAGCCCGCCCCGGGACCGGCTCGCCAACTTCGGCTACTACTCGGTGTGGAGCTCCGGCGGCGCCGTCGTCGGCCCGATCGTCGGGGGCGTCGTGACGGGCCAGTTCGGCTACGTCGCGGCATTTGCGCTCGCGGGCGCGCTCATGGCGCCGTGCTTCGCGCTGGCGAAAGCGCTGCGCGCCGTCGCCCCGGCGCCGCGGCCGGTGGTGTCGCTGGCGAAAGCCTACCATCTGGTGGGACCCATTCTGCGCTGCCCGGGCGTTCCGGCGGTGCTGCTCATCTCGTTCATCGTTGTGGCCGGCCAGACGCTGCAGCAGTCGTTCTATCCCATCTACCTGAGCCGCGCCGGGCTGTCGCGGAGCCTGATCGGGGTCGTGTTCGCGGCGATCAGCTTGAGCTCGATGCTGGTCCGGTCGCTCCTCGCGCCCGGCGCCGAGCGGCTCGGCACGGCGGGGCTCGTGCTGGCGGCGGCAGGGCTTATGGCGCTCTCGCTGGCGGTCACGCCGCTGCTGCGGGAATTCTGGCTCCTGGCCGGTGCCGGCGCCCTCATGGGCGCCGGCACCGGCCTCGCCTTCCCCCTGACGATGAACCTCATGACCGCGCCCGTGCCCCCCGAGCTCCAGGGGGTGGCGTTCGGCGTCCGCCAAGCCGTCCAGCGCGTGGCAACGGTCATCAGCCCGATGGTCTTCGGCGCCGTCATCGCGGCATACGGCTTGGGAACCGGCTTCGTGACCGGCGCGCTACTGCTTACGGCGGCGCTCCCGATCATCGCCCGGGCGGCAAGACCTCTCGGGCGGCCGGCAGCGCCGCCCGGGTGATTGCTACCTGCGTTTCCCGATGGGTATGTTTAGAATCGGTGGGGGGGCGCGGAGAAGATATCGGGCGGGGAGCGAACGCCAATTATTATCGGTCACGTTCTTGAGCGATTCATTCCGGCCGGCCTGAGAACCGTCGACCTGCGAAAAATCGTGATCGGCGGCGAGGGGCCCTACGACGCGGGCCGTTGGGCCGAAGCCACCGGCGACCTGCGCAGAGCCTCGATGCCGCTGAGCGATTCCCCGCACGTGAAACTACTCCAGCAGCACCGCCGGCTCGGCGAGCGGCTGTTCGAACGGGCGACGTTTGAGCACACGCCTTACTTCACGAACGCGGCACACGCCGTGCGGATCTGCGGCAGTTACTTCGGCCACCGAACGCGCGAGGGGATCGCCGAACAGGCCCGCTCGTTCATTCGCCTCTACGACCGGACCGCGCGCGGAGACGCGACCGAGGTGGAGTTCACGTACCGGCGCCGGCATTCGGCGCCCGCCTCGCTGCCGGTCGTCCGCGAAACGCTGACGCCCAATACCTTTCAGGTCAGCGACGGGCACCACCGCCTTGCGGTCGCGTGGCTCCTGGGCCGCCGCGAGGTGGCGGCGACGGCGGTCCCGCCGCGGGCCCCCACGGCGCTGCAGTCCCTCGTGCTGGCCTGCGCCCAAACGCGGGGCCGCCGGGAACTGTACCAGCCGATCGAGGGGCTCGAATTTGACGGCGCCTGGAACGTCGTGCGCCGGTGCGACGACCGCCTCGGGATGATGCTCAACTTCCTGGCGGCGGCGGGCCTTCCGGTCGCGGCGCTCTCGGTGCTCGACACCGCATGCTCCTACGGTTGGTTTGTCAACGAGTTCTCAAAGCGAGGCGGGGCCGCGATCGGCGTCGACGCGGATCTGGCCGCGTTGAAGGTCGGGCGGATCGCGTACGGGCTGCGCGCCGAGCAGACGGTGCACAGCGATCTGCATGCCTTTCTCTCCACCTGCGATCGGACGTGGGACGTCGTGCTGCTGCTCAGCGTGCTGCATCACTTCGTCTTGCACCCCAAGCGGGGAAGGCCGGACGAACTGCTGCGCAGGATCGATCGGGTGACCGGGACGTGCCTGTTCATCGACACGGGCCAGGCACACGAACGGTGGTGGCGCGGCGCGCTCGCGGACTGGGACAACGACTTTGTCATCGAGTACATCCGCCGGCACACTTCGTTTACACGGATCATCCCCCTCGGCACCGACGCCGACTACGCCGGACCTTACCGCCAGAACTACGGACGGACCCTCTTCGCCTGCCTGCGGAACTCGTAGAGCAACGAAATGTAAGAGAAAGTCCCGCCCGTTCGACCATCGGGTCCAGACCCGATTCCCGTCGGCCGCCGGACCGATGCGCGCCGCTCGGGACGGGTGTACGGTGAATTTGACGATGGGATGTACCCGTCGTTGGTACGGCATGGCAAGGAGGGGCGACGATGAGCATGATGCGGTGGGATCCGTTCTTCAGGTGGGAGTTCGAGGATCTGGGCGGTCTTCGCCGGTCGATGGACCGGGTCTTTGACGAGCTGCTGATGCGCACGCCGAGGCGGGCGACCCCAAAGGAGTGGGAGCCGTCGATCGAGATGTTCGAGACGAACACCGAGGTGATTGTCCGGGCTGAACTGCCCAACATCGACCCGAAGAAGGTCGATATCACCGTGACCGAAGACACGGTGACGCTGCGGGGCGAGACGAAGCACGAGGAAGAGCAGAAGGAACGCAACTACTACTACCGTGAGCTGCTGTACGGGGCGTTCACCCGCACCCTGAAGCTGCCTGCGGAGGTGAAAGGCACGGAAGCCAAGGCCGTCTACAAGGACGGTGTGCTGGAGGTGAAGATCCCCAAGGCCGAGCACGTGAAGCCGATCCCGGTGAAGGTGCAGGCGGCGGCCTGACGACCTGAGGTCGCGCGTCTGCAGTAACGGCGGCCGGCTTTGCCGGCCGCCGTCGCCTTTTATATATCTTAGAGCACCGTCAGGCGGGACCGCCCCGGTGCATCGCGTGCAGGCGGCGCATGACGCCGCTGCCGCCCTCGCCGAAATGCCGCGCCAACTCGAGGTAGTCCGCGTACAGGCCGTTATAAACGCGGCGTGCCGCGCCGTCCGGCCGGTAGACGACGCGCTCGGCGCTGCCCATCCGGCGGATGATGTCCGTCATATCGGGCGCCGCATCCGCCGCGGCGACGGCGTAGATCGCCGCGCCGACGGCCGATGCGTCCGGCACACGCGCCGCCGCGATCGGCCGCCCGGTCACGTCCGCGGTGATCTGCAGCAGCAGTGCATTGCGTTCGGCCAGACCGCCGCAGGCGTGGATACCCGTCACCGGGACGCCCCCGGCCTCGAACGTGTCGATGACCCGGCGGGTGCCGTAGGCCGTGGCCTCGAGCAGCGCCCGGTAGATCTCGGACGGCTCCGTGGTCAGCGTGAGGCCCAGCACGGCTCCCGACAGCTGGCCGTCAACCAGCGGCGTCCGGCATCCGTTCCACCAATCGAGGGCGAGCAGGCCCGACGCGCCTGGGGCGATCCGGGCGGCCTCCTCCCCCAACCGCTCGAACGCGACGCCCTCCACGTATCGCGCGGGAACCGCGGTGCGCACGAACCACAGGAAGATGTCGCCGACCGACGCCTGGCCGGCCTCGTACCCGAACGACCCCGGAAGAATGCCGTCCGCCACCACGCCCGAGATCCCCCGCAGCGGCAGGCGGCGGGGATCCATGAGCATATGGCAGGTCGAGGTCCCCATAATCATGACAAGCTGGCCGGCGTCGTGCACGCCCAGCGCCGGCACGGCCGCGTGTGCGTCGATCACTGCGACGGCGACCGGGGTGCCGGCCCGCAACCCGGTGCGCGACGCCCAGGCCGGAACGAGCCCGCCCGCCTGTGTGCCCACCGGACGCGGGGCCTCCGCCAGACGGTCCAGTAGTTCCGGCAGCGCCGGATCGAGCCGGCGCCAGAACTCACGAGGAGGATAGCCGCTGTCCTTCTGCCAGTGCGCCTTGTACCCGGCTTGACCGGCGCTGCGCACTTCCGCGCCGGTCAACTGCCACACCAGCCAATCGCCGCCCTCGATCCAGCGGGCCGCGGCACGGGAGAGCGCCCCCGGCGCCTCCGCCAGCAGCTGCCACCCTTTCGCCCACATCCACTCCGACGACGTCTTGCCGCCGTAGAGCGCCAGGAACTCGCCGCCCGGCTCCGCGGCGTGCGCATTGATGCGATCGGCGTAGGGCTGCGCGGCGTGGTGCTTCCAGAGCTTCGGCCACGCGTGCGGCTCGCGGGCGAAGTCCGGGAGCAGGCACAACGGGGTGCCGTCGGCCGTCGACGGCAGCACCGTGCAGGACGTGAAGTCGATCCCGATCGCGGCGACGTCCGCGGGGGCGCCCGCGGCGCCGGCCATCGCCCGCAGCAGCGTCTCGGCGGCGGCGAGCCAGTCCGCGGGATGCTGCAGCGCCCAGTCCGGCGGGAGGCGCGTACCGCCGTCGGGAAGCGCGCGGTCGAGCACACCGTGCGGGTACGGAGCGGTGGAAGCGGCGATGACGCGTCCGGTGCCCGTATCTACCAGCACCGCGCGCGCCGATTCGGTGCCGAAGTCGAGCCCGATCGCGCAGCGTCCCATCGGGAGGGCTCAGGCGAACACGCGATAGTCGATCCCGAACATCTTCGCCGCCCAGACGAGTTCCTCGACGTAATCGCCGTACACGCCGTGAATGTGGTTGCTGTCGTACTCGGACAGGAACACGTCGGGCGCCACCCGGAACCGCGCGAACGCGTGCGGCCACACCGGCGTCGTCGCCGCAGCCTTGGCCTGGGCGACCTCGGCGGGAAATTCGACGAACTCGCCCGGCACGATCGCGAGCCAGTACTTGCCCTGGCGCCGCGCGAGCCGCGCCAAGGTCACCGGCCCCGGGGCGGCAATGTGCATCACCGAGGCGCCGCCGGCGGGGAAGTACACGTCCGCGGGGTACAGGTGCACGCGGCGCAGATTCACGGCCGGGTCGAACGACCGGCCGGCGAAATACGTCGCGTGCTCGCCGGAATTGCAGAGGTCCCAGACGTCGTCGGCGGAGTCGTAGTGGCGTACGTCGGCGAACAGCACCGGCGTCTCCGCGATGTGCTTGAAGATCTCCATCGTCAAGGCCCCGTCGCTGTCCGCCTCCGTCGCGCAGACGATCGGATCGTGCGGCCCTTCCCAGTCGTAGGGATCGTTGAGCAGCGCCTCCGCCACGTCCATCGTCGCGAAGTGGTTCGTCATCTCGGGCTGTCCCTTGATGCCGCAGAAGGCGCACCGCCACTCGTCGAGCAGCTCGCGCACGGCGAGATAGGACTTCAGCTGCCGGCGGAGCAGCGCCGGCGTCAGCAGTTTGCCGTCGTAGTGGATGGTCGCGCCGTGCCGCTCAAGCCAGGCCACGCCGTCGGCCACCCGGGCGTCCGGCATCGCCTCGCTGCGCCGGACGATCTCGTACTGGTCGATGTGCTCGATGTCGATGCCGAACTGCCGCCGCCACTGGTCGAGCGCGGGGACGGCCGTGTACATGCCCATCGAGCGTCCCCCGATCAGCCCGTAGACCTCGCCGCGCAGGCGGTTCTTCGCCATCGCCGGGCGCAGGAACCGCAGCACCCGCGCGAAGACGGCGTCCTCGGCGATATCGCCGGAGATGCGGCCGCAGAACACGCCGACCTGATCGAGGCTGCCGGCCGCGGCCAACATGGCGACGAGACCCGGGTACTGCGGGTTTACGTTGCTGAGCAGAAGGATCGGCTGCGGCACAAATTCCGACGCGATCGCGGAAAAATGCGGGAACGCCCAGATGCCGTAATTGAAGATCACCGCCTCGACGCCCTGCGCGGCGAGGTAGCGGCCCTCCTGTTGCGCGAGGTCGGTCGTCCACACGATCTCGCGGCCGGCCACGACGTCCCAGCCGGCCTCCTCCAGCCGTCCGACGAGCCGCTGCTGAAACTGCCGGGTCAGGGGCAGCAGGCTTTGGTGCATGTGCGGCCGGCCGTCGGAGAAGGTCAGGATCCCCACTTTCGGGCGTTTCATGTCGCTCCCCCCATGCGGCGGCGCCGTTGTCCGGCGGCCGCCGATCTAACCCTTGATGCCGGTCATCGTGATGCCCTGCGTGAAGTAGCGCTGCAGCAGGAAGAACGCAATCAGCGCCGGCGCCGTCGCCATGACCGCCGAGGCCAGCGGCGGCCCGAACGCGGGTGCCGAGCCGCTCGTGCCGGCCTGGGCGCCCATGTACTGCGCGATCCCCACCGGCAGCGTGCGCGCGCGGTCGCTGCTGGTCGCGATCAGCGGCCAGAGAAAGTTGTTCCAGGAACTGACGAACGTGAGCGCCGCGACGGCGGCCATCGACGGCCGGCTCAGCGGGAGCACGACACGGGAGAAGACCTGCAGGTCGCTCGCACCGTCGATGCGCGCGGCCTCCTCCAGCTCGGCCGGAATATTCAGAAAGAACTGCCGCATCAGGAACACGCCGGTCACGTTCGCCGTGGTGGGCAGGATCAGCGCCTGAAACGTGTCGAGCATCCGCCACTCCGCGAACACCACGAACAGCGGGATCACGGTCACCTGGATCGGCACGAGCAGCATCGAGATGATCGTGCTGTAGATCACGCCGCTGCCGGGAAAGGCGAACCGCGCGAGGGCGTATCCGGCCATCGCGTCCAGCACGACGACGATGCCGGTGGCGATCACCGCGACCACCACGCTGTTGACGGTCCAGCGGAGGAAGGCGTACTTGGCCAGTACCTGCCGGAAGTTCTCGAGCGTCCAGGTCTCCGGAATCCAGTGCGGCACTGCCGAGAGGATCTGGCCTTCGGGCTTGAGCGAGGTCGAGACCATCCAGACGATCGGCGCCAGCGCGATCAGCACCGCGGCGATCTCCGCCCCGTACAGGACCGCCGCCGCGGCGCGCCGCCGCGCCAGGCGGGCCGCGCCGCCCGCGGGGCGCACGGCCGGGGCGGTGGCGGAGGCGACCGTGCCGTTGGACGGGCTCACAGCGACGCCTCCGACGGCAGGAGGCGCTGCTGCAGCCACGCCATCGCCAGCAGCAGCGCGAACGTGATGTAGGCGATCGCCGACCCGTACCCGAGCTTGAACGTCTGGAACGCCTGGAAGAAGAGGTACTGCACGAGGGTGAGCGTGGCCGTGCCCGGACCGCCGCCGGTCATCACGTAGACCTGGTCGAACACCTGAAACGTATTGATGATGGTCAGCATCACGACGACGAACGTCGTCGGCCGCAGCACGGGAATCGTCACGAACCAGAGGATCTGCCACGGCCCCGCGCCATCCACGCGCGCCGACTCTTCCAGCTGCGGCGGGATGTCCTGGAGCCCGGCGAGGAAGATCACCATGTTGTAGCCGACCGTCCACCACACGGTCGTGAGCGCGATCGCCGGCATCGCCGCGGCGTCGCTCGACAGCCACGGGATCGGTCCGAGATGCACCTTGGCCAGGTAGTAGTTGAGCAGCCCGAAGTTGCTGTCGAGGATCCAGGTCCAGAGGATGCCGACCACCGCCGACATCATCGCGTAGGGCGCGAAGATCAGCACCCGCGCCGCGCCGCGGCCGGCCAGGGGCCGGTTCAGCACCAGCGCCAGCACGAACCCGAGCCCGATCAGGGCCGGCGCGGTCAGCACGAGGAAGTAGAACGTGTTGCGTACGGACGTGTAGAACAGCGGGTCCCGCGCGAGCGCCGCGTAGTTCGCGAGGCCGACGAACCGCGGGGCGCCGACGATGCTCCACGACGTGAAGCTCGTCAGGAAGCCGCCGACCACCGGCCCGAACCGGAACAGCACGAAGACCACGAGGTAGGGCAGCAAGAACAGGTACGGCGTCGGCCGCGTCCCGCCGTGGTACGGACGGCGGCCGTGCGCGGTGGCCGGAAGAACCTGCATCGTTTAGATATGGGTCGGGCCACCCCGCCCCGAGGGCGGGGTGGCCCGAACGGCACTAAGGCGCCGACAGAATCGCGTTGATCTGGTTCCGCAGCTGCTGGGTCACCTGCGCGACGGGCTGGTCGCGGACGAGCGCGGCCTGCGCGGCGACCACGATCGGGCTCGGCGCCGCGGACGAGTACAGCTGCGCCGAGGGCCGGACGTCCGGCAGCATGATCTCAAACGCCTGGGACTCAAGGAATCCCCGGCGCCCTGGCAGGGCCCGGAAGGCCGCCGACGTGCGCGCGGAAAGAAGCGCCGGCAGGTTGCCGGACAGCCCCCACTCCTGGTCGTGGTGCACGATCCATGCTGCGAGCGTCATCGCGGCCTGCTCGCGCGCCTTGTTGGCCTGCTTCGGAATCGTCAGCAGGTGGCCGCTCCCCCACGCCGCCGGCGCCGCGAACACGCGCGGGAACGTGGTGGTGGTCCAGTTCAGCCCGCCCACCTTCTGCAGCCCCGGGATCTCCCACGGCCCGTCGATCAGCAGGGCCACGTGCTTCGTCACGAAGTCCTGATACGGGTTCGTCTCGCCGACCGGGACGACGTGATCCTTGAACACGAGGTCCTGCAGCCACTGCCACGCCGCGTTGGCCTTCGCGTCGCTGAACGCGGTTCTGGAGAAGTCGGGCGCGAGGAACGGATCGCCCTGCTGCGCGAGCAGCGCGTAGAACATGTAAAACCCGTGATGGTTGTTCATCATGCCGAGGCCGTACTGGCGGATGGCCCGCGCATCGAATCCCGGATCGTCGGGATGGCGGCCGGCGCCGTCCACCGTCAGCCGCTTCGCCGCGGCGACGAAATCCGTGCCGGTGACGGGCAGCTTGTTCGGGTCGAGGCCCGCGGCCTTCCAAAGGTCCAGGTTGACGTAGACCGCGTGCATGTGCATGTCGAGCGGGATCGCGTACTGCGTTCCGCCCGAAAACGTGCCGCGCCACGCCACGTCCATGAAGTCCGAGGCCTTGAAGCCGGCCGCGGCCACGGTTTCGCCCATGGGCTCGAGGATGCCGAGCGACGAGAACTGGGCGATGTCCTGCGAATGCATCGCCATCAGGTCCGGCGGCTGGCCCGCGCGCACGCTGGTCAGCAGCTTGTCGAAGAGCGGCGTCCACTGCAGCGTCGTGAGCGTCACCCGGATGTCCGGGTGTTCCTTGTTGAACTGATCGACCATCTGATGCATCACGTCGCCGTCCGGCCCGGTCCAGCCGCCCCAGAACACCAGGTCCAGCGGAGCCGCGGCGCCGGCCGGCGGCACCATCGGGACCGCGACAAACGCCGCGAGGAGCACGCACAATCCGAGGCACCAGCGGTGTGTCATCGACCGTCCCCCTATTCCCGCGCCTGTTTGCGTTGCCCGAATCACCGATACGATTCGGCGCGGACGTTACCTCTTCCAGAGTACCCCGGGCGGGCGGCCGGGGCCATCGGGCGGCAGTCTGAGACGGGCCGGAGCAACGCTGTATGCGACGCGGGCGGGGGGGGCGCACAGGACTCCCCTCGCTCCCGCCCGAACGCGCCACGCGTGCCGGAGACCCGCTGGGAAGACCGCATCCCCAGGTGGTCCGACGCTGATCGGACCGGGGAGCCGCTCGGCCACCATCCGTCGGTTGCTCGCGGACCGCTCGCCGTCGGTTTGTGGGCCGCCCCGGCGGTCGTGCCTTCGGGCGACGGCGCACCGGACGGTCGCGACCTCATCATCGCCTCGTGGGATGCCTGCTTCGAAGGCGGCGTCTACCGGTTCACCGGCCTCGACGAATGCCTCGACGTCGCCGGACCCGGCGCCAGGATCCCCGGCATGTTCGGAAACGTCGATCCCGTGCCGGGCGCGACACCCCCGCTCTTCGTGGGGGCGAGCCGGGAACGTCCGGAAATCTTACTGTTCTCCGAGGGCGGCGGCGCGCCGGCGGCGTTCGACGTCCACATTGCGTGGGTCCGTGGAGCGGAAACGCTCCACGTCGTGCGGGCGTGCGATTTCGACGGCGACGGTGTGTGGGATCTGCTCATCGGCACGGACGACTGGTCGGACTACTGGCCGGACGGGCGCGAGTGGAACGATCCGGGCTACCGGCCGTACGGCGCGGCCGGCGCGTGGCGCGGGGGACCGCTTAGAGGCCATGTCTACGCGGCACGCAACACGGGGAGTGCGGCGCGACCGCGCTTCGAGCGTGCGGTGCCGCTCACATGCGGCGGCCGGCCTCTAGAAGTCTACGGAACGGCCGCGCCGGCGTGGGCGGATTTTCTCGGCCGCGGGCAACCCGATCTCGTCTGCGGGGATTTCCTCGATCACCTCTGGTTCTTCCGCCGTCGCGGGCCGCTCGAGTTCGATCGCGCTGCCGCGGTGCTCGGCCCGGACGGGTCGCCGCTTGCGCTGCCGCAAAACATCCACGTGCCGGTCGCGGTCACCGGGCGAGCGGGCTCCGGGGTGGGACGCGCGCCGGCGCTGCTCGTGGGCGCGGAAGACGGATTTGTCCGGCGGCTCGATCCCGTCCCCGGCCCGTCCGCCGTGCCGGCCTACGATGGGCCGCAGCCCGTCCGCATGCCGCATCCTCCGCTGCATCCCGGCGTCGAACCCGTCCCGGTCGTGTGCGACTGGTCCGGCAGCGGGCGACTCGATCTGATCGTCGGCACCGCCGGAGGATGGCTGTCATGGTACCCCGACCTCGGGGGAGACGACGAACTGCGGCGATACGGGGAGCCGGTCGCGCTGCGGACCGCGGCGGGACCGATTCGCGTTCAGGCCGGCGAGCGCGGCTCCATCCAGGGACCGTCGGAAATGAAATGGGGCTATCTCTCTCCGACCGCGGCGGACTGGGACGGCGACGGCCGCCCTGACGTGCTGGCGAGCGACATCATGGGACGTCATCTCGTGTTCATGCGCACCGCAGACCCGGCCGTGCTCGAAGCGCCGCGTGAATTGCGTTACGCCGGGGCGCCGCTGCGCACGGTGTGGCGGGTGCGACCGGCGGTCACAACGTGGGGAACGGCGGGCGGAGCGCCGCGGTACGTGTGTGTCGACGGTGACGGCGTGCTCGTGGATTTCGCGCGGCAGAACGCCGAGACGCTGGAAGCGAAACGACGCCTCTCCTATGCGGACGGCACGCCGATCGGGTTTACGGAGGATCGCGGCGGTGGACTCGGCCGAGTCAAACTGGCCGTCTGCGACTGGACCGGTTCGGGGCGCGGCGATCTCCTGGTGGGGACGCACGCCCGCGCGTCGGTCCCGCCCGGAGCGACCGGCGTTCCCCGACACACGCACGGCCAGGCGACCGTGCTGGTCTTCGAAAACGTGGGCATGCCCGGGCGGCCCGTCTTCGCGGCCGCGCGTCAGCTATACTCTCGCGGCCGCCCGGTTCGCTTCGGCATGCACTCGTGCGCGCCCGCTCCGTTCAACCGGCGCGGGCGGAAGGCGCCCGACCTTGTGGTGGGCACCGAGAGCGGCACGCTGCTCGTGCTCAGACGGGAACACCTCACATGGTAAAACGGCGCTAACTGTGCAGCGTCGCCACCCAGGCGCCGTCCGAGCACTTCCCGTTGTCGGTGATCGTGGTGTCGTAGTTCCAGCTCACGTACTTGTTGCTGCCTTCCAACTGCTGGCCCGCGTTGATGCCCTCGCCGGTGTACAGTCGGATCGTGAAGGTGGACCCCCGCAGCGGGCCGTTGTCGTTCACCAGGACCGCCGATTCGCCCGGTGCGAAGACCCAATAGGACGAGTCCTCACGGAACCCGACCACCGCCACGCTGATCGTTTCGCCGCGACTGTTCTTGACGTCGAGACACGTCGAGGCCGTCTGGGCGTGCACCGGCGCCACCGGCAGCGCGACTGGGATCGCGAGCCCTACCACGATCGTCGCCGCCACCCAACCAGCCCGAAGGCCACCGCCTCTCCGTGCAGCCGTTCTCTCCATCTCCGTTTCCCCTCCGTGTACCGCGCGCACGTATCATGCCCATTAGACCGAGCGAGTAGCGGGGCGAACGGCGCCCGTCCGAGAATATCAACCCGGCGTCTGATTGAGCATCGGGCCCTGCCCGCAGCGCGGCTGTATGCCGAATCGGTTGCCCGTCGGATGGCGGGCGTCTCCCCGCTCGGATACCGTGTGAAGGGCGGGACACGAAGCGTCCGCGCCGGAAACGAGGACGAGCGGTGAGGCCCGAATGATCGTCGGCGTCGCCAAAGAAACCCGGACCGGGGAACAGCGCGTCGCGTTGGTTCCGGCCACGATCCCTCTTCTCACCAAGGCCGGCCACCAAGTCCTGGTGGAGGCCGGCGCGGGAACGGCGGCCGGGTATCCCGACCCGCCCTACGCCGAGCACGGCGCGCGGATTGCGCCGGCGCGGGCGGAGGTGTTCGCCGGGGCCGACGCGGTGGCTCAGGTCCTCTGCTACAGCGCCGCGAACGGTGAGGGCCGGGCGGACCTGGCCGGCCTGCGGCGCGGCCAGGTCCTGGTGGGCTTGATGGATCCCCTCGCGTCGCCCGAGACCGTCCGGGAAATCGCGGCGACCGGCGTCACCGCGTTTGCAATGGAGCTGATGCCGCGCATCACCCGCGCGCAGAGCATGGACGCGCTGTCGGCGATGGCGACGGTGAGCGGCTACAAGGCGGTGCTGCTCGCCGCCGCGGCGCTGCCGCGCATGTTCCCGATGCTCACGACCGCGGCGGGCACCATCACCCCGGCGCGTGTCTTCGTGATCGGCGCCGGCGTGATGGGCCTGCAGGCGATCGCAACGGCCCGGCGCCTCGGAGCCAACGTGTCCGCCTACGACGTGCGCCCGGCGGCGCGTGAGGAGGTCGTCTCGGTCGGCGCGCGCTTCGTCGAGCTGCCGCTCGACACCGCGACCGCGCAGGACACCGGCGGGTACGCGCGGGCGCAGGACGAGGCCTTCTACCGGCGCCAGCGCGAGCTGCTGACGCAAACGGTCGCCGGAAGCGACGTCGTCATTACGACCGCGGCCGTCCCGGGGAAGCGGGCGCCCGTGCTCGTCACCGCGGACATGGTCGCGGCGATGGCGCCGGGCTCCGTGATCGTCGACTGCGCCGCCGACCACGGCGGCAACTGCGAATCGAGCCGTCCCGGCGAGACCACGGTCGCGCGGGGAGTCACGATTATCGCGCCGCTGCAGCTGGCCGGGTCGATCCCCGCCCACGCGAGTCAGCTGTACGCGCGGACGATCGCGGCGTTCCTGCTGCACATCAGCCGCGACGGCGCGCTTCACGTCGACCCGGACGACGAGATCGTACGCGAGACCCTTGTCGCCCAGAACGGCGAGGTCGTCCAGCCGAGGGTGCGCGAGGCGTTGGGACTCGGGCCGCTCGAATCTGCGGCCGCCGCGCCGCACGCGGCCAACGGAGGCGAAGCGTGACCAACGACCTCACAACCGGACTCTACGTGTTCATGCTGGCGACGTTCCTCGGCTTCGAGGTGATCCGCCGGGTCTCACCCCTGCTCCACACGCCGCTGATGTCGCTCACCAACGCGATTTCGGCCATCGCCATCATCGGCTCGCTCGTGATGGCCGGCGAGCAGCGGACGGCGCTCAGTACGGTGCTCGGCACGCTCGCCGTGACCGCGTCCATGACCAACGTGGTCGGCGGCTTTCTCATCACCGACCGCATGCTGCGGATGTTCAAGCGGAAGTAGCGGCCGATGCTCGATACCGCGGTCACCCTGGTGTACATCCTGGCCGCCGGGCTGTTCATCCTGGCGCTGAAGTGGCTGAGCGCCCCGGCCACGGCGCGCCACGGCGTGCTGGCCGGCGAGATCGGCATGCTGCTCGCTATCGTCGGCACCCTCGTGCGGACCCACATCGTCAGCTACGAATGGATCCTGATCGGGCTCGTCCTGGGCTCGGCGATCGGCACGCCGATGGGCCTCTTCATGCCGATGACCGCGGTCCCGCAGCGGACCGCCCTCTCCCACGCCTTCGGCGCCCTCGCCGCGGCGCTCGTCGGCGCCGGCGAGTACTATCTGCAGGCGCCGCGCATCGGCACGTTCACGATGACCGCGCTCGCGATCGAGGTCGTGCTCGGCAGCCTCACGTTCACCGGCAGCCTCATGGCGTTCGGCAAGCTCCAGGAGCTGCTCCCCACCCGCCCGATCACCTACCGCGGGCAGAACGTGATGAACCTGTCGCTCCTGGCGGTGAC